>DASSIC010000373.1:0-2633 GCA_035692325.1 Gemmatimonadaceae bacterium
CACCGCCTGATGGATGGTGAGGTCGTCGGGCAGCTTCCCCACCGCGCGGAACCACGCGCGGCGCAGCGGCAGATGCACCTCGTCGCCGTGCGGCTCGATGGGTCGGACGTCGATCGGACGATCCTGCGTGAGCACGGAGCGCAGCGGCTCGGGGATCGCGCTCGCGCGCTCGCGGATCAGGTCGAGCTCCGGCGTGATCGTGTCGGGATCGGGCGCGTCCGGCATCGGCGACTGGTGCGCCGGCCCCTCCTCGCGCACGTGGAAGCTCGCCGAGAGGTTGAAGATCGCCTGGCCATGCTGGATCGCGGTGACGCGGCGCGTCGTGAAGCTGCGCCCGTCGCGCAGTCGGTCGACGAAGTACACGATTGGCGCAGCCAGGTCGCCGGGGAGGATGAAGTAGCCGTGCGCGGAATGCGCGACGCGTGCGCCGTCGTCGACCGTGCGCCGCGCGGCCACGAGCGCCTGCGCGAACACCTGGCCGCCATACACTCGGCCCGTGCCGAGATCGCGGTTGCGGCCGCGGTAGATGTTGACCTCGAGTGGCTCGAGATCGAGGAGATTCAGCAGGACGTCGAGGGAGTCGGGCATCGAGCAAATGTCGCTCGCAGCGGCGCGCGGCGCACCTCCCGGACTTTGGTCGGGCCACTCAGCCGAATGGATGCACGGCTAGATTGAAGGCTGATCCGATGTCCAGCGATTCGGGCGCCGCATCGGCAACCCAGCATACCGCCGCGTGACCATTCTCTCCGTCTCCAACGTCGGCATCTCGTTCGGCGCGACCGAGCTGCTCAAGAACATCACCTTCACCGTCGCCGAGGGCGAGCGGTGGGGCATCATCGGTCGCAACGGCGCCGGCAAGACGTCGATCTTCAAGGTCATCACCGGAGATCTGCCGCCAACCGTCGGGAGCGTCGCGCGCAAGCCGGGACTCCGGCACGCCCTGCTCGACCAGCATCGGGCCTTCGAAGGCGCCACCACCGTCTGGCAGGCCGGGGCGGCCGCGTGGCGCGAGGTGATGGCGCTCGAGCAGCGCATCGCGGAACAGGCGATCGCACTCGGCGAGATGGGCGAGCGTGTCACCGACGATTTCCTCGAGCGGTTCGGCCGCGACCAGGAGCGCTTCGCCGACCTCGGCGGCTACATCTACCACGCTCGCGTCGACGCGGTGCTCCAGGGACTCGGCTTCGACGCCGAGGAGTCGAAGTCGCGACTCGTGTCGTCGCTCTCCGGCGGCGAACGGGGACGCGTCGGCCTGGCGGCGCAGCTCATCGCCCCCGCGGACCTGCTGCTGCTCGACGAGCCCACCAACCACCTCGATCTGGACACCACCGATTGGCTCCAGGAATGGTTGAAGGAGGCCGGCGAGACGGTGATCGTCGTGTCGCACGACCGCGCCTTCATGGACGCGATCTGCACGAACATCCTGCACGTGGAAGCGAAGACGAGCGAGGCGTACCGGGGGAACTACAGCCAGTTCGTGCCGCAGCGGGCGGAGCGGCGACTCACGCGCGAGCGCGAGCTGGAGAAGCAGCGCGCGTACGTGAAGAAGGAAGAGGAGTACATCCGGCGCAACATCGCCGGCGTCAACTCCTTCCAGGCAAAGGGCAAGCGCAAGCGGCTCGAGCGCCTGCCGCGGCTTGCGCCCCCGCCGGGCGATCCGGCCGCGATGACGCTCCACTTCGAGCCGGCCGAGCGCGGCGGCGACCAGGTGATCGCGATCGAGGATCTCCGTGTGGAGGTGCCGGGCCGCGTGCTCGTGGACGACTTCACCGCCGTCCTGCGGCGGAACGACTTCGTCGCGCTCGTCGGCCCGAACGGCGCGGGCAAGACGTCGGTCATCTCCACCCTGCTCGGCGATCGCGCGCCGGCCGCCGGCACGGTGCGGGTCGGCGGCTCGATCACGCCGGCATGGTTTCGCCAGGACCTCGCCGACCTGCCGCTCCGCCTCCCGATGTTCGACGCGATTCAGGAGCAGCGGCCCCTCTGGAACCGCGGCCAGGTGCAGAATCACCTCGGCGCATTCGGATTCAGCGGGGACGAGGTGTTCCGCGAGGTCGGCACGCTGAGCGGCGGTGAGCGCGCCCGCATGGCGCTCGCGCTCATGACACTGAAGCGCGCCAACCTCCTGGTGCTCGACGAGCCGACCAATCACCTCGACGTCGAGAACATCGAGGTGCTGGAGGACGCGCTCGACGACTATGACGGCAGCGTGCTGCTGGTGAGCCACGATCGCGCATTCCTGCGCGAGGTCGCCACGCGGGTGTGGTGGTTCGACGGGCCGCGCCTGATCGACTTCGACGGGCCGTTCATCGAATGGGAAGCGGAGCGCGCGCGCGTCGTCACGTGCGGATGGCGGCGCCGCCGGCGGTCAACACGCCGGCGGTTGACCCGCCTCCTCTCAGCCCTTCGATCGACGCGGGTCTTTCGCGGGAGGAATGGTGTCCTTCGAGCAAATGCGGCCGTCTTCGTTCTTGATCTTCAGCTCACCACCACCGGAGCGCATGAGGGCGCCCCGCGCGGCGTCCGCCGCCTGCTTCTGGGTGTTGTGCAGCGAGGACGCCCGCTGCATGCCGTCCTTCTTGTTGGCCCACTGTCCATCGTCGCGCTGCGAGACCGTCCGATCGTTCCGAGGC
>DASSIC010000374.1:0-23318 GCA_035692325.1 Gemmatimonadaceae bacterium
ATCATCATTCTCGTGCGACGGAGCGGCATGGCCAAGGAAGTGGATGCCGAGCCGCTCGTCGATCCCGATCCCACCGCGCTCGACGGCCGCTGATCCTCGGCGCCCCGCGCGCCGACCCGCTCACGGTGTCCTGCATGCCGACTCGCTTCACCGCTCCCCGCCTCCTCATGGCGGGGATTCTCGTTTCACTCGCGCCGCGGTCCGCTCACGCACAGCGCGACGCCGCCATTGAACGTCCCTTCGGCACGCTACGCGAGCAGGCCGCCCTGCAGCAGCGCTGGCTCGACGAGCGAATGACCACCGTGCTTCCCGCGCTCATGCGCAGGCACGGCGTCGACATGTGGATCGTACCGATGCGCGAGTACAACGAGGATCCGGTGTTCACCTCGCTCGTGTCGCCGACGACCTTCGCGGCGCGGCGGCGCACGATCTACCTGTTCTTCGACGAGTGCGCGCATCCGGAGCGTCCCGAGCTGACGCGCGGGGTCGTGCCGTGCAAGCTCCAGCGCATCGCGCTCGGAGGTACGTCGCAGGGCGGTGTCTTTCAGGCGGTGCGGTCCACGGTGACGGCGGCCGGACCGGCCGGTGGACGCGTCACCCCGCAGGCAGAGCTCTGGGGTGACGCGCAATGGCAGGTGCTGAAGCAGCACGTCGAGGTCCGGCGCCCCGCGACGATCGCGATCAACACGTCGCGCGTCTTCGCCTTCTCGGATGGACTGTCGTCTGGCGAAGCCGAGGGAATGCGCGCGGCGCTCGGGCCGAAGTGGACGTCGCGCTTCAAGCGCGTGGACGCGCTGCCCCTGGACCTCATCGCCACGCGCGTCGCCGGTGAGGATTCGACGTTCGCGCGCATGACGGAGGTGGCATGGCGCATCATCGAGACCGCGTTCTCCAGTGCGGTGATCCAGCCCGGCGTGACGCGCACCGACGATGTGGTGTGGTGGATGCGCCAGCGCGTGAACGATCTGGGGCTCGGCACCTGGTTCCATCCGTCGGTCGAGGTACAGCGTCGCGGCGCGAGCGACGCGGATCTCGGTGACAACCCGATCATCCAGCGCGGCGATGTACTGCACTGCGACTTCGGCATCACGGCGCTGCGCCTCAACACCGACACCCAGCACATGGGCTACGTGCTGCGCGAGGGAGAGACGACGGTGCCCGCCGGCCTGCAGAAGGCGCTCGCGCAGTCGAACCGCCTCCAGGACATCGTCGTCGCCGAGCTGCGACCGGGGCGTACCGGCAACGAGATCCTGCGAGCGTCACTGGCCCGGATGCGCGCCGAGGGGATCGACGGCACGGTGTACTCGCATCCCATCGGATTGCACGGTCACGGCGCCGGACCACTCATCGGCCTGTGGGACTATCAGGACGGCGTACCCGGGCGCGGCGACGCGAAGGTCGTCCCGCACATGTGGTTCTCGGTCGAGCTCCAGGCGACGACGCCCGTCCCCGAATGGGGCGGCCAGCGCGTCCGGTCGGCGCAGGAGGAAGACGTGATCCTCGGCGCGGATGGAGTGCCGCGCTGGTCGCTGCGGCGACAGACCGAATATCACCTCGTGCATTGACCCACGCACTCGGCGCGCCTCGCCGCTGACGAGGATGGCGCGACTCCGCTGATGGGCTCATGTTGGCGGCTGCGCGGCGCTCACCGATCCTCCGCGTACACCTGCTCCCCCTTTCCAGCGGTCGTCGAGTGCGACCGAGGTGCCCATGCAGATCCTCTCGCCCGCTCAGCGCCGCCCGGTGTCCGTGGAGACGGCGGCCCTTCGACCGGTATCGCGTGCACCCATCGATGCATGGCGGCTGCTGGGGTGGATCGGAATCTCCTTCACGCTGCTCGGACTGCTCGACATCGGGCTGGGATGGTATCCGACGGCGTTCGGCAATCCCGAGTGGGAGTTCGGGACGATCAGTGGGAGCCTCAACGCGCTCGCGATTCCGATGCTCGGCCTCTATCTGGTGCTCGCGTCGGCGATTGCCCGCTCGGACCGGCGCACCGCACGGATCGTCGCCGTTTCCATGAGTGCATTGCTGCTGGTGATTCTCGGCCTGGGCGTGGTGTACGTGACCGTCCTTCCCCTTGCCATCAAGGCCGTCTCAGGGAATGCGCTCGTCTCGCTGGGCATCAAGAAGGCGATCGTGAAAGCGGTGACCCTGGGTGTGGCGGACTCGGTGCTCCTGATCGTGGGGATGGTGAAGGGGTGGCGTGTGCCGCCAGCGGGCTGAGTCCGGATCGAGGCACCGCGGAGTCTGGTCAGCAGCTTGTGTTGTTCGCACTCCACACTGTCTTGTGCGATACGTCACGCGAGAGAATGAAGCGTGTCGTAACCTCTTTGCGATCAAGCGTTTGAGAAGACGTTCGTTCTCGAGTCGCCAGGCATGGGCGTTGCCGTGCCCCGACGCGATATCCATATCGTCCCGGCGGGACGGTTGGTGGGCCTACCTTTCATCTCCGGGCTCGAGCATGAGAAAGCTCTTGATTGTCGGCTGGGCCGCGATCGCCTTCCTGACTCCTGCCAGTGCAACGGCCGTGACGCCCGGGAGCACGTACAACTTCTGTGGCGGCAGCGGATTCAGCTTCTGTGCGTCGGTGAACATGAGCGTCGTGGCCAACGCGACGGGCGGTTACACCGTCACGCTCGAGGTGATCAACCGCTCCGTGGCGTCCGGGACCAATGCACCCGCGCAGTTCGTGTCGGTCGGCCTGGAAAATGTCCTGCCGCCAGGAGAGAGACTGTCGTCGCCGTCGAACTTCAAGCTCGAGCAGGGCACGTGGAATGGCAGCAGCTACGTCTTCGCGGACGTGTGCGGCTCGAACCCGACCTGCTGGTCGATGGCGACGAATCAGACGGAGGCCGGCGGGGTGAACGTCGACTTCGACGCGAAGACGATGCTGGGAAACCAGGTCTCCATTGCGTCCAACTGCTCGCCATCGGATCCCCACTGGAACGTGGATCCGATCAATACCTGCGGGCAAGGCAGTGATGCAGCACTGTGGCGTCCGGTGCGCATCTCGTTCAACGTCACGCAGAACATCTCCAGCGCCGATCTCTACATCAAGGCCATCGCCAACGGATCGACCGAGTGCCTCACGGACAGCGCGACGATTCCCTGCACGCCCGTCACCGCGGTGCCCGAACCGGCGACGATGACGCTCCTGGCGAGCGGAATGGCCGCGCTCGGAGGCGCGGCACGGTTGCGGCGTCGGCGGAACAGGGACACGTCCGACTGCGCCTGATCGACGAGCAGGCGCCCTGAGCGGTGCACTCGAAAAGGCTCCGACGCGACGTCGGAGCCTTCGTCATTCCCGACGCGACGCGTTCATACCATGCCTGCCCGGCAGCGCTCGCGGCGCCAAGCCTTCGCGAGCGAGCGGCCCGCCGGCTTGTCCGAATTGCGAGCCAGGGGCAGATACACGACGGGCCCCGAGTGACCGGGGCCCGTAACTCACGTGCCGACGGGCGATGACGCCCGCCGCGACGTCACACGCTGGCGTCCGACAGCTCGCTGAGGCGCTGCTTCCGCCGACGAACCGCGCCGGCCATGCCGGCCAGTCCCGTGCCGAGCAGCAGCATGGTGCCGGGCTCCGGCGTCGAGTAGACGAGGAACTCCTGGGCGCTCGAGGCCGACGTCTTGTTCACGTCGGTCACGACGTAGAAGTAATTGTAGTCGAGCTTCTGATAGTTCGTCTGCGCCTGCGCGAGCCAGTAGGCGGACGACGGTACGCCGGCGATCGGAGCGGGAGCGAACAGGTTCCAGATCGTTGCCTGAATCGCGGCGATGTCCGCGTTCGACTTGCCGGCGTACTGCGTGGACAGCCACGCTGCCTGCCGGTAAAGGTCGAGGCTGGAGGACCTCGTGTTCGCGCCGACACCGGCGCCGGTGCCGAGGTTGGAGAGGTTGGCGTCCCACTGCTGGCCCGCCGTCACCTCGTGAAAGAAGTCCACGCAGTTGAGCTTCACCGACTGCGCTCCGGCGCCAGTGCCCATCACACCATTGTACGGACCCACCATGTACCCATAGGCGGAGACCGTCCCGCCATTCACGAACGTGAAGTGCGTCTGTGCACCAGCTGGCGACGCAAAACACAGAGCCGAAGCCAGCGTGGCAAGCGCAGTGAGCCGAAGGCGCATGGAGATGATTCCGAGCAGGGGTCGGGAAGCGTTGGAGCCGCGAGGAGGTTCCTTCGCTTGCCTCCCTAGCATGTCCCGGTCCGCGTGGAAACAAAGGGACTAGCAGGCTGCACTGATTGCTAACTTCTTGCGGGTAACAGGTTTAGCGCAATCAGCGATTCGAATGAAGTATGCACGTGCCCCCACCTCGCCGCACTCCGGCGACACTTATTGTTGCGTGTGCGCCACAGATTCGCCATCGACTCGAGCGGTGCGAGGGCGCTGAGAATCCTACGCCTGGGTGACCGTGACGCGCTCGCGGCGGAGCAGCGGCGTCTGGGGTGCCGTGACTGGGGGCGACTTGCGACGGGTCACTCGGCTCCCACGCGCGAATGCGACGAAGGTGATCGCGCCGAGGAGCAGCTTCGCCGCGGCGGTAAGGCTCGCGACCCGGAAGGAAAGCTGCATCGCTGGCTGAACGGCCGATCGCGTCTGGAGGGCGTCCAGGGCGAACGCCGCCAGCCCGATGAGGAGCATCACCGCCACGATCCAGCTGGCGATCGCCAGGACGCGCTGCATGCGCTCCTGGCCGAGGGTGACGGCAGTCGTCACGGCGATCAGCACCCCGATGGCCGGGATCATCAGGGCGTTGCTCAGCAGTCCCACCGCACCAAAGCGCCACTGCGGCGTGCCGAGGTGAAAGGGCACGAGCGACATCGATGCGTCGAACAGCGGAATGCAGATGAGCGTGAACGCCACGAGATAGGCGCACGAGGCGAGCTGGCGCGCGCCACCGGTCGAGTGATCCATCGGTCGGGAAGGTCCCTGGTTGAGTGTGGTCAGGCTGGCGGCAGGTCGAGCTCGAAGGAGAACCGCGTTCCCGCGTTTTCCGTGGACTCCACCTGGAGCCGCGTCCCCATCGCGTCGAGAAAGTTCTGACAGATCGCCAGGCCGAGTCCGGCGTTCGAGAATCGCATGCCGGACGACGAGGGTCGGAATCCATCGAAGAGCATCGCCATCACATGCGGGGGGATCCCCTGTCCGGTGTCCTGCACCCAGAACGAGACCCGTCGCTCGCGCAGCTCGCCGCAGCCAAGCACGACCGAGCCTTCGTTCGTGTACTTCAGCGCGTTGGTCACCAGGTTGAGCAGCACGCGACTCAGTGCCGCGGGATAGCCGAGCCGGCCGTCCTGCGCGAGTTGCACGCGCGTGATGGGGATGCGCTTCTCCTCGCTGATCGGTCGCACGGTGTCGCACACCGCCGCCATGACTTCGGCGAGGGAGAACGGAACCGGTCGGCCGTCCACGAGCCGCTGACCGCCCCGCACCGCGTCGATGACGTCGCACGCGAGCGCATTCAGGCCGAGGGCGGCGCTGTAGATGAGGCGGAGCTGGCGCTCCTGCACCGGGGTCACCGGACCGGTCTGTCCGCGCTGCAGCGTGTCGACGAGGAAGAGAATGGAGGTGAGGGGCGAGCGCATGTCGTGCGCGATCTCGACGACGGCGTTGACCGCATCCTCGCTTGCCAGGTGGCGCACGAAATCGTGGTGGCTCCCCGCGGTGTGCTCGGTGTTCGCGCGTTCCATGGCGCCGAGGGCGCAGGCGAAGTCTCCGACGTCGATCCCGGTGCCGCGGTACTCCATCTCCGCGAGGAGCGAGCGGCGCAGCACGTGGACGTAGTGCGTCGGCACGATCGTGCCGAGCTCCAGCTCGAGCGATTCGCGGCTGCGCTTCGTACCGGTCGTTCCATTCTGGCGCTTCGCGACGGCGCGCAGCGCGAGTCGAGCGAGGCGGTTCACCTGCTCCTGGATATCCGCCGTATCATTGCGCTCATAACGCGCCAACTCGGCCACCGCGCTGTCGACGGCGCGCCGGAAAAGGTCGGCAAGGCTCGGGCGGCCGGCGTCAGCCGGCGCGGGAGAGGAGGACACTCGCTCCGAATGCAGGAGGAAAGACACGTCGGACCCGCGCTGCGTCGTCGATGGAACCGGACGGCGGCGCAGGCCCGACAGACGAGCTCACGGTGCTACGGCGCGATGTTCTCCGTCGCCTCGCGGCGGAAGCCGTGACGCTCGAGCAAGCGATACAACGTCGTTCGATCCACACGGGCGAGTCGAGCGGCGCGCGACATGTTGCCTGACGCACGGGACACGAGACGGGAGACGTATTCCTTCTCGAAGTTGGCGAGCAGCTGGTCCTTCGCGACGTGGTACGCCTCGTTGACCGGGAATCCGAACCCAGCCATCTGATCGGTGACGTCGCGATCGGTGTGGGCCGGAATGTCCTCGGGCGCGATGACGGAGCCCGGGGGTGTGAGCACCACGAGGTGTTCGACGACGTTCTGCAGCTCGCGCACGTTGCCGCGCCATGTGCGGCTCTGCAGCGTCTCCAGGGCGCCAGCGCTGAAGCGCGGCACGGCGTCGAGCACGCCATGGTGCCGGCGCCAGAACTTCACGAGGAAGTGCTGGGCAAGCGCGGGGATGTCGCCGACGCGATCGCGCAGGGGCGGCAGCACGATGGAGACGACGTTGAGCCGATAGTAGAGATCCTCCCGCAGGTGCTTGCTCTGAATCGCCTGCCGGGGATCGCGATTCGTGGCCGAGATGAACCGGACGTCCACCTGCGCGTCCTGCTGCTCGCTGCCCACGCGCCGGACGATGCCGTCCTGCACGACGCGCAGCAGCTTCGCCTGCAGCGGCAGCGCCATCTCGGTGAGCTCGTCGAGGAACAGCGTCCCGCCGTCGGCCACTTCCAGCAGGCCGAGCTTGTCGCGATCGGCGCCGGTGAATGCGCCCTTGCGATGGCCGAACATCTCGGACTCGAGGAGGTGCTCGGGGAGCGCGGCGCAGTTGAGCGGCACGAAGGGATCGTTCGCCCGCCGGCTGTGCCGGTGAATGAACTGCGCGAACATCTCCTTGCCGGTGCCACTCTCCCCGACGAGCATCACGGACGCGTTCGTCGCGGCCACCTTGCGCGCGAGGTCCATCGCCGTGAGGAAGGCCGGTGAGCTGCCGAGCAGGGTGATGCGATCACCGGAGGCGTGCTGTTCGATCGGCGCGATGTTCGCATCGAGGCGTTCGCGCTTCGACACCACTTCCAGCGCGGCGCGGCCCAGGGTGAGATGCAGATGCGAGCCCGAGAAGGGCTTCGCCAGATAATCCCACGCTCCGGCGCGCAGCGCCTCGATGTTCGTCGCCACGCTCGGGTTGCCCGTCATCATGATGACGAGGGCGTGCGGGTTCGCCTCGAGCGCGACCTTGAGGATCTCGATGCCGGAGATCGGCGTCATGTAGAGGTCGAGCATGACGATGTCGAATCGTCCGCGCTGGAGCATCTCCACCGCTTCGTCGCCACGTGCGCTGCAGGTGACGGCGTAGCCTTCGACCTGGAGCACGCTGGCGCATCCTTCACGCAGCGTGCGATCGTCGTCCACGACGAGGACGCGAATGGTGGCACGGGTGGCGGCTGGTACGAGCACGGCGTCCGAGAGGGCGGGCTCACCAGCGGGTGGCCGAAGGGACACGGCCGAGTCCGTCAATCGCGTCACTGAGTCGGCGACCGTCGGGACGTAGGAGCCAAAGCTACTGCGCGAGGATTGCATCGGGGTACCCGGCGTCGGGTGGGAGGGCGTGCAACAGCGTGTAGCGTGCACCAGGCACTGTGGTCGAGGCTCAACAACAGGCGCTGGTGATTCGGGTCACCAAACTTGACCCGCTGGGACATTCTGTCAAGTAAACGTTTGCCTGACAGGTAAACGATGTCTGCGCGCCGGCAAAAGCGCCGATGCGATCGATTAACTCCCTATAATGAATGTTCAGCCAAACGCTTCATTCGACGACTTAACTGACCGGAAGATCGTCGTAGCTGAGCGGCTGGCCATGGAGTCCCGTATCCCTGGCGTGTTCCAGGGCGGACGCTGCGCGGCGGACCACTTCCGACGGGTCCACGCCTGCCGCGCTCAGGTCGCTCACCGCGTAGAAGCCGACGTGGAAGGCGTGCGGCATTCCCGCCGCCGTCGCGGCCGACTCGCTTTCGAGCGCGCGCTGCAGTCGCCCGATGAACTGCCGCGCACCGGCGTCGTCGGTGTCGGGCGCTAGGATGGCGAAGCGGCCGTCGCCGACGTACCCGACGACGTCCGACTTGCGGCTCTGCGCGCGACAGAGGTCGGCCAGATAGCTGAGCGTCGCGCTCATCGGGCCGCTCGCGCTGAGGGACTGCGTGCTCATCGGCGTCACGGCGACACACGCGAATGGCTCGTGATTGCGGTACGCGCGCGCACCCAGCCGCGTGGCCCAGTGCTCCAGGCCCCGCTCGCTATAGAGTCCCGTCATGCTGTCGACCAGTGACGCGGAGCGTGATTCCTCCGACCGGCGCCGGGCACGCAGGAAGGTCTGCAGCTTCAGCAGCAGCGTCTCGACGTCCAGCGGCTGGCTGCAGAAGTCCCACGCGCCCGCCTCGTACGCGGCGGCGCGAACGCGATTGGACACGGGGGCCGGTGCCGTGATGAAGATCGGCACCGAGGGATCGAACAGCGGATCGACCATCAGGGCCCGACACACGTCGATGCCCCCCATCTCGGAGATCTCCGCATCGAGAATGAGGGCGTCCGGTTCCGTGCGCCGCGCGAGGTCGAGCGCGCGCCGGCCGTTGTCCACGCGCACTACGGTATAACCGTTCGACTCCAGCACGCTCTCGACCGAGCGGCCGATCCACTCACCATGACTCGCAATGAGGACCAGCACCGGGCGCGGTTGGGACTGAGCCATGTCAGTGCGAGCTGGTTCGAGGAGGGAGCGTCGCCCGCCGTGCGACAGCGGGCGGCTATCGTTCGACGGCTGCGTGCACTCCCGTCGGCATTGCGCGGGCGACGTACCACTGGAGCGCTTCGTTCAACCCTGACTCCGGCCGATAGGCCGGCACGAACTCGAGCTGATCACGTGCCTTGGCGATGTTCGCCACCGAACGTCGAATGTCGCCGAGGCGCGCCTCGGCGTGGCGTGGCGTGGCAGATCGTGCTCCCGGATGCAGCCGGGCGAGGGATTGACGGATCAACTGGAACAACTCGTTGAGTGAGGTTTCCTGACCGCATGCCACGTTGAACACGCCGCGCGCGCGTGCGGCATCGGCCGTCGCGCTCAGAATGTTGGCCTGGACGACATCCGCGACGTAGAGAAAATCGCGCGTCGTATTGCCGTCGCCGAAGATCTCGCACGGAACGTCACCCAGGAGGTTCGCGATCCACCGCGGGATCACCGCGGCATATGCTCCATTCGGATCCTGTCGCTTGCCGAAGACGTTGAAGTACCTGAGTCCGACCGTGGCGAGTCCGTACGCGCGCTCGAACGTCGTGGCGTAGAGCTCGTTGGCGGCCTTCGAGGCGGCGTACGGCGACAGCAGCTCCCCGACGACCGACTCGACCTGCGGAATGGTGATGGTGTCCCCGTAGACGGCGCTCGACGATGCATAGACGACCCTGCTCACCCGTGCATCCCGCGCCGCTACGAGGACGTTGAGAAATCCTTCGACGTTGACCTGACTGTTCGTAAGTGGATCGGCGATCGACTCCGGCACCGAAGCGAGCGCCGCATGGTGCAGCACGTAGTCCACGCCCGCGCACGCGGCATGGCACGACGCGAGATTCCGGATGTCCCCCTCGATGAACCGGAAGGAGCCGGACGACGCACCGGCTCGGCCCAGCGCCTCGCCGAGATTCGACTCCTTGCCGGTGGAAAAATCGTCGAGCCCCACCACCGTCTGTCCGAGCGACAGGAGCTCTTCCACGAGGTTGGAGCCGATGAAGCCGGCGGCACCCGTGACAAGCCAGACGCGAGGACGTGCGGTGAGAGCGTGGCGGACATGGAGATATCGGCTGCCGCTCGGCTGATCAGTCATGCAGGGGGAGAGCGCATGTGAGCATTCAGGGGCGCCACGCATCTTCCATTCCCCGTGAGGCCTCTCGTCTGCGCGCTGCTAACCTCAATTTGCACGACGGTTTAACACGCATTCAGCAACGGCGGATCGAGGCGATGCGCGAGGACTGTCGCAGCCGTCCCGCACATGTGTTGGCTGGCTCCTGCAACGTTGCGCAGACGCGATCACCGAGTCATCGTGGTGCGCGCAAGCTGCCGTCCCGCTGCCGTGTCCCGCGGCAAGCTCCGTTCTTTCCTGCCGCTCCCCGTCATGACCGTCGCCACACCCGATACGAGCCCTCGGACCAGCGCCGTCCACCGGAGTGCCAGCAGACTGATCGCCCGCGCGGGTTGGACCGAGCGGCTGCGTCAGGTCGACTGGCCGGCCTCCGTCGTCACCGCGCTCGCCTTCGCCGTGCTGTTCGCGCAGCCCTTCGCGGGGCTCGTGCGCGACTGGTGGACGGTGCCGGAAGCGGGGCACGGTCTCCTGCTGGCGCCAGTGGCGGTGTGGCTGGCCTGGCGAACGGGCATACGGGCCGGCGCGACGCCGCAGCCCGTGCTCGGACTCGCCCTGCTCACCATCGCTGTCGTGCTGCGCTGCGCCGCGGGGCTCGCCGCGGAGCTCTTCACGATGCGCGCATCGATGATCATGGCCCTCGTCGCGCTCGTGATCTACCGCTACGGCGTGCGACAGGTTCTGCACTGGTGGCTTCCTTTCACGCTCGCCGCGCTCTCGGTCCCGTTGCCGGAGCTCGTGACGCAGGCGCTGGCGCGTCCGCTTCAATTCCGCGCCTCGCGCATGGGTGCGGCACTGCTCGAGCTGCGGAACGTGCCCGTGCTGCTCACCGGCAACGTCATTCGACTGCCGGGGCACGAACTGTTCGTCACCGAGGCGTGCAGCGGGCTTCGATCGATCACCGCGCTGCTGAGCGTCGGCGTGCTGGCGAGTGCGATGCTGCTCCAGACGTTTTCCGGCCGCCTGCTGCTCGTGTTGATGACGCTGCCGATCGCGATCGTGGTGAACGGCATTCGCGTGTTTCTGACCGGCTTTCTCGTGTACTACGTCAGCCCCTCGCTCGGCACGGGCTTCATGCACGAGACCGAAGGGTGGCTCCTCTTCCTGGTGTCGCTGATGAGTCTCGCCGCGGTTGCGTGGGTGGTCTGGCTGGTCGAGCGACAGGTCGCGCGACGGCGGCGAGAGGTGGTGCATGCGTGACCTCCGCCGCTTCCTGCCGGCGCTGCTGCTCGCCGCCGGCTGTGTCTTCGTGTGGAATGCGCGCTCGCAGGCCGCCGTCCCGCTCGCCGCGCCGCTCACGAGCGTCATGCCCGAGGTTCCGGGCTACCGGGTGCAGGAGCAGCGCATCTCGACGGACGAGCGCCGCGTCGCGGGGATGTCGGACTACGTCGCACGCATCTACTGGCGGGACTCGGTGCCGGCGTTCACGACCTTCGTGTCGTACTACGAGCGGCAGACCCAGGGCAAGACGATTCATTCGCCTCGCAACTGCATGCCCGGCGCCGGGTGGGCGGTGATGTCGACCGACACGAAGGACGTGATGCTCGACGGCCAACCGGTCACGCTCAACCGGTCGCTGCTGAGAAACGGCGCCGCGACGGCGCTGGTGTTCTACTGGTACCAGGGTCGTGGGCGGCTCGTCGCGAACGAATACGCCGTGAAGTGGAACCTGCTGCGCGACGCGGCGCTGGAAGGACACACCGAGGAAGCGCTCGTGCGGGTGGTGGTTCCGCTACCGCGCACGAACGAGCCAAGGCATGCCGACAAGGCGCTGGCCGACGCAGAGGCGCTGGGGACGGACATGGCCACGCGATTGGCGCGCGAAGTGCGCCGCGTGCTGCCGGGCGCCTGACATCGCCCACCCGCGGCGTCCGGCGATCAGGACAGGCCGAGTCGCGACTCGAGCTGCGCTTCCCGTACGCCGTTCCTGAGTGCCTCGCTGACGTTGACGAGCTCGACGCGGATACCGAGCTCGCGACCGCGCGACACGCACCGCACGAGAGTGCACAAGAGCGGGATGTTCGCCTCCTGCCACGGCAGGCAGTCGACGACGACGTGGCGCGCCCCGGATTCCAGCGCGGCGTTGACACGCGTGCGTAACTCGCGAGCCTGGTCGTGGGGGAGCGAACGGGCGCGCGCGGCGGGCGAACAGCTCTCGTGCAGCTGCGTGGCGGTCGCGGAACGCAGGAAGTTGCGCCGCGGAGCGAAGCCGACGTGAATGGACATGGCCGATCCGGAACTGGGAGCGAGCGGGAATGAAAGGCGTGCACTGACGGGAGACGCCGCCAGTGCAGTCGCCGTGCCGCCGCCCAGCCACCGCCTTCCCGCTACGCGGTCCGCCGGCGAACGAACTGGTGTCGCACCAGCGCCGCATGCTGCGGCGCTCGTGCTGCAAGGCGCGCCCGTGCGGGCTGCCGACTGCAGGGTGGCGTGGGGCGATCAGCTCTCCGCCGAGGCGGTCGTGCGACGGGTGGGCTCCCACAAGTGATCTTCGTGCCCGTGCGCGACGCGAAACAGGGCGTGCACCACCGCGACGTTCGCGGCTGTGGCGAAGGCAACCAGTGACACGATGCGCGGCATCGGCCGCTCGGGGGGCCAGAGCGCGCCGACTACGGCAGTGAGCGCGCCCAGCGCGCCCAAGGCGAGCACGACGCCGGCCCACGGATGAGCAAAGGACAGCAGCACGAGGCCGATCGTGCCGGGGATCAGCGAGGCCGGCACCAACCATCGGCAGATCTTGTGACTGATCAACTTCAGGGCGAACGCTCCATGCCGGGACGGGTCGAGCAGGTGCCGGTTGTGGATCAGCGTCTCGACGCCGCGCGCGATCGTTCGCACCTTGCGCCGATACTCGGCGCGCAGCGACGTCGTTCTCGGCACGTAGCAGAGCGCGTCCTCGACCGAGACGGCGATGAACCCATGCGTGCGGGCCGTGAGCGCGGCCGAGAAATCCCGACTGAGATCGTCACGCACCGGGATGCGGTGGAGTGCGCTCCGAATGGCGTACCCCGACCCGGACGCGCCGACGATCCCGCCCGTGCGCGTTTCCAGGTCGCGGATGCGCATCTCGTATCCCACGTACCCCGCTTCCGCGGCGTTCGCCGACGACAGGTCGCGGGTGATGCTGACGTCGCGCGACGACGCCACACCGACCTTCGGGTCGGCCATCGCCTCGACGAGCCGCCGCACGGCCGACGGATGAAGTCGAATCGAGGAATCGGAGTTGATGATGATGTCGCCGCGAAGGCGCGCGCAGGACGCGTTCTCCGCGGCCGTCTTGCCGGCGCGCACGGGCATGCGCAGCAGCTCCACCCCTCGCCCGGCGTACTCGCCGACGATCTCGTCGGTGCGATCGGTGGAGGCATCGGACAGGATGAGGATCTGCCGTCGGTCGGCTGGATAGTCCTGCGCGATGAGCGCTTCGATCGCACCGCGGATCTGGCGCTCTTCGTTGTACGCGGGAATCACGATGCTCACGAGGGGCAGCTCGCTCGTCGGCGCGGGCTCGGGGCGACGGCGCGCGGCGAGCGTCCAGAGGATCGCCGGATACAGCGCGTATGCGTACAGGATCAGCGCGATCGGAAGGGCGACGAGAATCCAGCCTGCGGTGATCAGCATTCGACGTCCGAGGAACCGGGGTTCGAAAAATCGAGGGTGGCAATCCGTCGCTGCGCTGACAACTTATAGCATGCGACCGCCAGTGACTCCAGCCACCGTCGTCGTCGAACCATTCAGCGGCCCGGACGCGGAGTGGGACGCCTTCGTGCGCGCCCAGGCAGGGTGGACGCACTTTCACTTGATCGGTTGGCGCACCCTCCTCGAGCGGGTGTTCGGACACGAGTGCCTCTACTTCGTCGCGCGCGATACGACGTCGGGGCACGTCGCTGGGGTCCTGCCCCTCGTGCGGGTGCGGAGCCTGCTCTTCGGGCATTACCTCGTGTCGATGCCCTTTCTGAACTATGGCGGCCCGCTCGGAAGCGCCGACGCGATCATGGCGCTCGTGGACCACGTGGTGGCGCTCGCTGCGCGCACGGCGGTGAAGCTGCTCGAGCTGCGCAGCCGTACGCCGCTCCCAATCGACTTGCCCGTCTCGCACCGCAAGCTGACGGTCGTCCTCGACCTGCCCGCCGACGCGAATGCGTTGTTCACCTCCCTGCCCGCCAAGCTGCGCAGTCAGATCAGGCGTCCACGCAAGGACGGTGTCACCGTGAAGTTCGGCGCCGCGGAGATTCCTGCCTTTCACCAGGTATTCGCGCATCACATGCGCGATCTTGGCACGCCCGCCCTGCCGAAGGCGTTCTTCGAAGCGCTGGCCGACGTCTTTCCCGGCGACGTCCATTTCGCCGTGGCCTATCACGACGAGCAGCCCATCGCCTGTGGTTGCGGCTTCCTCTGGAATGGCGAGTTCGAGATCACGTGGGCGTCGGCCCTCCGGTCGCACAGCGCGATGTCTCCGAACATGCTGGTGTACTGGGAGCTGATGGAGCGCATGACGCGAGCGGGGGCGCACCTGTTCAACTTCGGGCGCTGCTCGCCGGACAGCGGGACGCATCGGTTCAAGATGCAGTGGGGCGGTCGCGAGGAACCGCTGTGGTGGTATCAGCGCGCCGCCGCCGCGAATGGCGTGGCGGCCACGCCGTCACCGGACCATGGCATCTTCTCCCTCGCGACGCGCGCGTGGCAGCGCCTTCCCGTCGCCCTCGCCACGCGGCTCGGACCGTCCATCGTGCGGAACATCCCGTGATCCTCCGGCGGCAGCCGGCCGTCGCGTCGCCGATCTCGCCGATGGCGGTAGCGCACGCCCTCATCGCGTCGCTGCACGCCAGCGCGAGCGGGCGCGAACAGGCGCGAGCGCTCGTCGCGCGCCGATACGACGCGAGAGGCGCCGTGCTGACCGACAGCGGCACATCGGCGCTGGTGCACGCACTGCGACTCGCCGTCCCGTCTGGGGGAATCGTCGGCTTTCCTGCCTACGCCTGCGTCGATCTCGCGGCCGCCGCGCGCTACGCGGGAGTACGCGTGCGTCTGTACGACCTCGATCCCGCGACGTTGAGCCCCGATCTCGAGTCCGTGCGGGCACTCGTGCAGCGCGGCGTGTCCGCGATTGTCGTGGCGCATCTCTTCGGATATCCGGCGGACGTGCCGGGGGTGCGCGAGATCGCTGCGCCGGCCGGCGCGCCCGTGATCGAGGATGCCGCGCAGGGCACAGGTGGATCGCTCGATGGGCGCCGGCTCGGCACGATGGGCGATCTCGCCGTCCTGAGCTTCGGTCGAGGGAAGGGGCTGTGTGCGGGTGGAGGCGGCGCGCTGCTCGCGTTCGACGAACGGTGGTCGGGCGCGATGGCCGCGCTGCCACCGATGCCGTCCTCGCGCGGATGGACGAACCTCGCCACGACCGCCGTCCAGTGGGCGCTCGGCCGGCCGTCGGTGTACGCCTTCCCGTCGATGCTGCCCTGGCTCCGACTCGGAGAGATGGTCTACCATCCAGCACACGAGCCGCGAGGTCTGTCAGCCGGTTCAGGTGCCTTGCTCGCATCGGCGTTCGCGATGGAGGCCGCGGATGTCGAGACGCGACGCCGACACGCGCGCGTGTACGATGAGATCGTACGCGCGTCGGCAGAGCTGGCGGCGGTGACGCCGGTCGCGCGCGGTGTCGCGGGGTGTCTGCGTTATCCCGTGCGCGATCTCGGCGCCTCACGCGCGCCCGATGCCGCACTCGGTATCGTGCGGCCGTATCCGCGTACGTTGGCCGAGCAGGATGAGCTGCAACCGGTGCTCATGTCCGGCGAGCCGTCCATGTCTGGCGCGACGGAGCTGCGCCGCACACTCGTCACGCTGCCGACGCATCGCTTCGTGAGTGACGTGGATCACCATGCGATCCGTCGGTGGTTGTGCCCCGCGTCTCATGGGGAAAACGACGATGCACCGCGGCGGCGTGACGCGTAAACATCAGCGCGATTCGCGATAGGCGCGTTGTTCTCGGACGCGCGTTGCCGGTGCAACGAGGGATCGTCATGGGGACGAATCCCTCGCTCTGTCGAGCCGCACAGTGTTCCCGCTCCTGCATGGGCGTCGTGCGGTCCCACCCAACGGCAGAGTCCGAAGCGGTCGACGCCGACTGTTTGTTCGCGTGATGCGAAGCCAAATCGCAGCGTGATGCCCGCTACACGGAACTTCTCCGTAGCAGGGTATAATAGAACACGCATCACTCTTCCGTTCGCGCCAGAGGTACCATCATGATCCGCCTTCGCTTCGCCGCTGCGTCCACCGCGGCCTTGATCGTTGCAGCGCTCGCGTGCTCGTCCGACTTCCCGAGCGGGTTGCACATCGGGTCGATCAACGTTCTGCTCGGAAAGTCGACGCTCGCCGTGGGACAGAAGGCGACGGTGACCGCGGTCGTGAAGGACGGGAACGGGAACGCGGTAGATCCGGTGTCGGTGACGTGGACGTCGAGCAATCCTGCCGTCGCCACGGTGGCAGCGGCGGAGATCACCGCACTGTCGGCGGGCACGACGGACATCGCCGCGACGAGCGATGGCGTGACGGCGGCGGCGACGCTGACGGTGACGCCTGCGCCGGCGGTGCCGGTCGCCACGGTGACGGTCGGCCTCAACGCGACCTCCTTGGTGGCGGGTCAGAGCGCCCAGGCGACCGCCGCGACGCTCGACGCGAACGGTGCCGCGCTGACCGGTCGCGCCATCGCGTGGAGCTCGAGCAATGCGGCCGTCGCAACCGTCTCCGGTTCGGGGCTCGTCGTTGCGGTCAGTGCAGGCACGGCGCAGATCACGGCGACGAGCGAAGGCCAATCGGGGTCGGCCTCGATCCAGGTGAGCGCCGCGCCGACGTCGAGCGCGCCGACGCAGCTCGTCGTGGCGGTGCAGCCCGCCGGTGCCGTGAGCGGGCTTGCGCTCTCGACGCAGCCGATGGTGCAGGTGCGCGATGCGTCCGGGAACCTCGTGAGCGGCGCGACGAACTCCGTCACGGCGGCACTCTCGTCGGGATCCGGCACGCTCTCGGGCACGACGACCGTGGCCGCGGCCAACGGGCTCGCCTCCTTCACGAATCTGCGCATCGACGGCGTTGGCCCGCACACCTTGTCGTTCAGCGCGACGGGGCTGACCGCGGCGTCGGCGACCGTGACCGTGAGCCAGACGCCGGCGTCGCTGAGCATTCAGACGCAGCCCGGCGGGGCCACGACGGGCTCGGCACTTGCGACGCAGCCGGTCGTGCGCATTCTCGACAATGCGGGACTTCTCATCGCGAACTCCGCGCTTGTGGTCTCGAGCGCGATCGCGAGCGGGACGGGTACCCTCTCGGGCGGGCCGGCCACCGCGGTGAACGGCGTCGCCACCTTCTCGAACCTACGTGTGGATGGCACCGGCTCGGTGTCGCTCGCCTTCACGACAGCCGCACCCGCGTTGCGGGCAACGTCGGCGAGCTTCCCGGTCGCGGTCGGGGCCGCAGCGAAGCTGACGCTGACCACGCAGCCCGCGGCGACGGCGACCAGCGGCGTGGCCCTGTCGCCCCAGCCGGCGGTGCAGCTGCGTGACGCCGCCAACTCGGTCGTCGCCCAGTCGGGCGTGGTCGTGACGGCGGCGATCGCCTCCGGTGGCGGCACGCTCGGCGGCACGGCCACGGCCACGACCAACGCGAGCGGCGTCGCCACCTTCACGAATCTCTCGATCAGTGGCACGGCTGGCGCGCGTACGCTGTCGTTCTCGGCGACCGGCCTCACGGGAGTGACGTCGAGCGCGATCGCGCTGAGCGTGCCGGCGCCGCCGCCCACGCAGGTGACGATTTCCACGCAACCGGCGGCGACGGCCATGAGCGGGTCCACGCTCGGCCAACAGCCGGTGCTGCAGCTGCGCGACGCGTCGAACACGGCGGTCGCGAAGTCGGGCGTGGCCGTGACGGCGGCGATCGCCTCGGGCACCGGTACGCTCGGCGGGACCAAGACGGCGACGACCAATGCGAGCGGCGTCGCGACCTTTACAAATCTCAGCATCACCGGGTCGGGCAGCTTCACGCTCTCGTTCACGTCACCCGGCCTCACCGCGGCGACCTCCACTCCGGTGACGGTGAGTCTACCGGTTTCGGACGAGCCGGTCTTCAACGCGACGACCGGCACGGTCATCATCCAGGACAACTTCGACAGCTACACGTCGGTGACGGCGATGGGTGCCACTCCGATGGGCACGGCTCCGCGCATCGCACCGAATCCGTCGCCCCTGCTCGTCTCGCGGCCGATCGATGCCTCGAAGAACCAGCTCATCCCGGGACGCAATGGCGGCACGGCGCTGCGCGGTGCCTTCACGGGCACGTACCAGGACGGTACGGAGTGGGAAGCGCTCAACGTACCGATCCCGGCCGACACCGCGACGCACTACTTCCAGTACTGGGCCCGCGTCACGCTCTCGGCCCCGCTCACCAACACGCTGAACGTGAAGTGGTTCGAGGCGTGGCACCGCACCACGGATCGTGTCCAGTGGAACACGCACTGGCCGGACCCGGGGCATCCGGGCGCGAACTGCAACACCTGCTGGCAGGTGTACGACCAGGGGCGGGCGACCTACGGTCAGGGCGACCAGCCCGTGGGGCCGGACTTCGACCAGACGGCTGACGGGCAGTGGCACCGCTTCACGTACGCGTATCGGCCGCAGACGCGGGCCGGCGCGCGCGACGGCTTCGCCAAGATGTGGGTGGACGGCGTGAAGATCATCGACATCTCGGCCGCTACGCTCAACGTCGTCCCACCGGGCGGCGACAAGGTGTGGTGCGGTACGCAGGACCTGGACGCGATCGCGATCAACGAGGGCATTCGCGTGGTGGTCTGGGGATCGACCCAGACGACCGACACCCCGCCGTGGACGTACGACGTCGACGACTTCATCTGGTGGATCAAGAAGTAACTCAGTCGTCGCGAGTCCACGGCAGGAATGGCCACCGCTCGGTGGCCATTCCTGCTTCAGTCGCGTAAGATGTCGACGATGACGACATCACGCACTGGAGAACGCCGAGGATGACGAGCGACGGCTTCGAGGCGCGCACCGAGAGCGTCCCATCGCTACCGGGCCGACTCTGGCTGTGGCTCCGCAACGGAGCGCGCGAGCTTCGCCACCTGCCGGATCGTCTCCTGCATCCGCGACGCCGTTCGCTGGCGCGCCGCCGACTCGCCGCATCCGCTCCCTTCCAGTCGGCCCTGTTCATCTGTCACGGCAACGTGTGTCGCAGTCCGTACGCCGCGGCAACGTTCGAGCGTCTGACACGCGATGGCGGTGGACGCGTGGACGTCGGCTCGGCTGGATTCATCGGCCCGGGGCGTCAGCCGCCGCCGGCGGCGCTCGCCGCCGCGGCCCGTCGCGACATCGACATGCAGGCGCATCGTTCGCAGCTCATCGCGCCTGATCGTCTGGCGAAGGCCGACTTGATCGTCGTGATGAGCGTGGAGCAGGACAGCGCGCTGCGCACGCAACACGGCGTTGGCCGAGGCACCCTGCTCATTCTCGGCGACCTCGACCCCGAGCCGATCACGCGGCGGACGGTACGTGATCCGTGGGGAAGCGACGACCGCATCTTCGACGAAAGTTACGCGCGCATCGATCGCTGTATTCGCGAGCTGGCGAGACTGCATGCGGCCGGTGCCGCGACGCGCAGTCAGCGCTGAACCGCGCTCGCGGGCGACGAGAGGAAGTATGCCGCCGTCAGATTGAAGACGTGGTTGGCCGCCGCGAGCAGGGCGGGAACGCTCGCGTCGGTCCACTGTCGACCAGCGCGCTCACCTGGCAGGAAGGGAGGCGTGGTCCGCACCTCGTGCGTGATCGTATTCGATTCGAAGCGGTGACCGTCGAGCAGAAAGCCATCGTTCGGATTGAGGCCCGTGTTCATCAGGAACGTCGCGCGGCGCGCGATGCGCGCATCCAGCATGTTCTCGCCATGAAGAACCAGCGAATCCACCGGGATCCCGAGCAAGGCGTACACCGTCGGAGCGATGTCCACGTGCGACGTCGGATACGGGAGCTCGATGCGCGTCCGGATCTGTCCCGGCGCATAAAGCAGGAATGGGACATTGAAGTCGACGTTCGGAAGTGCGGGTCCGGCGCCGAATGAGTCGAACTCGGCCTTGTAGCGCAGGCCGTGATCGCCGGTCACGATGATGATCGTGCTGTCACGCTGCCCGAGGCTGTCGAGACCACGAAGAAACTGGGCGAGAGTGGCGTCGAGCGTCTGCGCCACGCGCAGGAGCTTGTCGGCACTCGGGGCGCTCGCGAACGCGGCGGGTGCGCGCCATGGAAAATGCCCGAGTGTCGTCGCGACGACGACCAGGGCCCTGGTGCGATGCTGCCGGGCAGCGGAGATCCGCGAGAGTGCCTGGTGGAACGACCATTGCTCGCGCGCGACAGCCACGTCGAACGGCTCGGCCGCCGGGGGCCGGAAGCCCGCCGTATCCAGGATCGTGGTGAAGCCTTGCCGCTCCAGCTCGGAACGGTAGTGATATCCCCAATCCACCTTGTACGAGTCGATGTACGACGATTCGTAGCCGCGCGCCCGCAGCGTCGCCGCCAGACCGTCGTTGTGAAAGGGCCCGAACTCGCCGATCGGGGTGCCGGGTCGCGGGTACGTTCCCGTGAGCATCCCGTAGATGGCCAGCAGGGTGTACGTGCGTGTCGTGAAGTGGTGCTCGGACACGATGGAATTGCGTGCCATCATTGCGAAGGTCGGCAGGCCGGGATCGCGCCCGAGGGGGTAGTACGCGTTGGGTGCGGTTTCGAGCGCGATCAGCACGACGTGCTTCGGTGCATGGGCCGGAGGAATGGTCGCGATGAGCTCGGAGGTGGCGGGACGACCGAGCGGATAGGCGACCTGCCGGTACGATTCCATGAGCGCGGCGCGACTTGGCGCCACCAGGTTGACGGGGCTTTCCCGATCGACGTCGGCCAGCGCCACGATGCTGGAGCTCCAGTAGCCTTCGGTCGGAGACGACGTGCTGGTGAACGTCGGGAGGAGACGGCCCGGCGTGAGGAGCACGAGCAGCAGCACGACGGGGGCGAGCACCGTCAACAGCTCGGTCAGGCGCCGCGAGAGTATCCCGAGAGCGCCTTGCCGCTTGCTGATCGTGACCAGTGGCAGACTCCCGAAGGCCACCGCCACGGCGAGGACGACCGCGAGCTCGCGTAGCGGAACGATCGTCGGGATGACGTCCGGATGCTCCCACCCCCATTGAATGCCGATCATCACCGTACCGCGCGTCAGTGGCACACCCGTCTGCGAGAGCGCGAGCCAGCACGCGAACGCGATCACGACGGCGAACGTGAGCGACACCCAGGCAAGGATCGCGACGCGAACGCGCGCGACGACGTGCCCCAGCACGAACGCGAGCAGGACGACCAGCCAGGCCTCGATGACGTCGAGGCGATAGACGAGGAAGACGCGCCGAGCCCAGCGCAAGAAATGCTCGAGTCGCCCGATCAGCCCCGGGTGGGTAGTGGGGACGTTCAGCACATCGCCCCACTGCGTGGAGAAATACTTGGCCACCATCGAGAGCAGGAGCAGGGAGAAGTACCAGCGGACGAGGAGCGCCCACTCGTTCGACGACGTCACCTGGCGTCGCAGCTTCGTCCAACGCCCTGGCGGGGACGCCGTTTCCCCCGGCGATGATGGCACCACCCGCGCGGGGAGGTTGGCCTCGCGGACTGATCGCTTCACGTTCGGCAGCATGAGGCCAACCTCCGTTTCCGAGCTCGTCGACGCGCCACGCGGCGGAGGGCGACGGTTGTCGCGAGTATGGCGGATGCTCTGGAGCTCGGCAAGACGACCCTCTCGCTGGGTCAGCGACGTCGAACCGTCTGCAGCGCAGCGCGATAGACGTTGGCGTACCGTTGCAGCCAGGGTCCCTCGGAAAACTCGGACGCAAGCCGCGCATGTGCCGCGGCCGCCCGGGATGCCGCAGCGGGACGATCGTTCACGACTGATCGTACGGAGGCCGCCACGGCGTCGGGCCGATCCGGCGGGACGAGGAGTGCCTCGCGCTCGGAGAGGACGTGTGGAATGCCCCCGACGGCGGAGGCAACGATGGGGACGCCGGCGGCCATCGCTTCCAGCACGACCATCGGTACGCCCTCCGTGCGCGAGCTGAGCACGAGCAGGTCGAACGCACGAAAGTAGCGCCCCGCCTCGCGCACCAGGCCGGGCCACCGAAAGCGGTCGCCGATCGCAGCGGCGGCGGCGCGTGCTTCCTGGCCGGCGCGCTCGGGTCCCGCGCCGATCGCGCACACCGTCACAGGGATGTCCGGAAGCAGTGCGACGGCGTCGACGAGCACGTCCAGCCCTTTCTCGTGCGTCATTCGGCCCACCCACCCGATCACGAACCGATCGTCTCGCACGCCAAGCTCGGCGCGCGCCGCCGCGCGCTCGAGCGGGGTCGAGATGCTGCTCCAGGCATTGGCCACGACGTGGAGTCGATCGGGCGGCACGCCCGCACGTCGCAGCTCGTCGGCGAGCGGTTGCGAGACGGCGGCGACACCATCGAACCGGCGCAGCGCGAGCCGGTCCAGATACTCGTACAGCCGATTGCGCCATGGGCCGCGCGTGAACCCATGCGCGGTCGAGACGGTGGCGGCGCCCGCCCGCCGAGCGACGTCACCCGCCACGACGTCGGTGTGGTAACCGTGACTGTGCACGACGTCCGGCCGCTCGTCGGCGAACAGCCGTCGCAGCGCGCGTCGCTCGGCGCGGTACGCGCGCGGTGGCAGGACGAGCGGCCGAATCTCGACGCCGGCGCGCGTCAGCGGCGCGGCGAACGCGCTCTCCGCCGACCACTCTTCCGCGATGGGCACCACGATCACGTGGTCGCCGCTGCGCTGCTGTCCGATGGCGAGCGCGTGCACGACGCGCTCGAGTCCTCCGGCGGGGGCCGGCGCAAGCAGATGGAGGATCTTCACGTCACGCCATTCGAGAGAAGGGGCGACTTTCGACACGCGCGAAGGCGTCGTCGAGCTGCCGGCCGATCCGCGTCCAATCATAACGCTCGACGACGAGCGAGCGGCCCGCTTCCCCCAGGCGACGCTGCAGCGCCTGATCCCGCTCGAGGCGCTCGATCGCAGTGATGAAATCCCCCGCCGTCTCCGCGCCGAGATAATGGATGCCCTCGATCAGCTCGAGGCCCTCCACGGCGGTGGCTGTCGCGACGACCGGCAAGGACATCGCCAGCGCGTCGAGCACCTTGAGGCGCGTACCGCCGCCGACGCGGATCGGGCAGACGTAGATGGACGCGCGCTGCAGATA
>DASSIC010000375.1:0-2176 GCA_035692325.1 Gemmatimonadaceae bacterium
CGAGCAGCACGATCGATTCGCGCGCCGCCTCCCGCGCCGTGGCGCGACTGGCGGCGGTGAGGGTCACGGCTCGCGCGCGCGCCGTGTCCGCGCCGTGATACGGGTCGGTGAACAGGCCCAGCCGCTGCTTGAACGTCAGCACGCGTCGCACCGCCGCGTCCAGATCGGATGTCGACACGCGCCCCGACTTCACGAGTGGCGCGAGCTCCTCGACGTAGATCTTCGATACCATGTCGATGTCCACGCCGGCATGCAGCGCGAGCGTGCCGGCAGTTTCACGATCGCCCGCCACGCCATGCGGCATCAGCTCGCCCACCCCATTCCAGTCGCTCACGACGGTGCCGTCGAATCCCCACTCGTCGCGCAGGGTGCCGGTGAGCAGCCGGCGATTCGCGTGCGACGGCACACCGCCGATCTCGTTGAACCCCGCCATCAGCGTCTGCACCCCGGCGCACACCGCGGCGCGAAAGGGCGGGAGATACACGTCGCGCAGCGCCCGCTCCGAGATCTCCGCGCCATTGTAGTCGCGCCCCCCTTCGGCCGCGCCGTACGCGGCGAAGTGCTTGGCGGTCGCCGCGATCGACGTGGGCGCACTCAACCGATCTCCCTGAAAGCCGCGCACCCGCGCCGCGGCGAAGGCGGAGCCGAGGAGTGGATCCTCGCCCGAGCCTTCCATGATGCGCCCCCAGCGCGGATCGCGCGCGATGTCCACCATCGGCGCATACGTCCAGTGCAGTCCGTTGGCCGCCGCTTCCATGGCAGCGATGCGCGCCGTCCGCTCGGCGAGTGGCGGATCCCAGCTGCTCGCTTCGCCGAGCGGGATGGGAAAGATCGTGCGAAAGCCGTGGATCACGTCGTCGGCGAAGAGCAGCGGGATGTGCAGCCGAGATTGCTCCACGGCCATGCGTTGCAGCGTGCGTGCGGTGTCGGCGCCGATGATCTCCATCAGCGAGCCGACGCCTCCCTGCCGGATGAGCTGCGCGAGCGCCGTCGGCGCGATCTCGTTGGCGGCGAGCTGGTTGAGCTGGCCGAGCTTTTCCTCGACCGTCATCATGTTCAGCAGCGAGTCGACGAGCTTCTCGCCCCCGCCCCCGCCACCACTGGCCGCCGGATGGACGTACCACTCGCTCGGCACCGCGCGCTTCGGCATGCCGTCGGTGGAAACCGACAGTCGCAGCGCGACGCCGCCACCCGCCTGGAAGAATCCCACGTCGATGCGATGGAGCCCGGCGCGCAGCGCGACCTGTCCCTGCTTCTCCGTCGCCGCGTGCGCCCCGTCGTGATCGACGACGTCGTCGCCGTCGATGCGCAGCCTGGCCCCGTCGTCAGATAACAAATGGAAGGTGTACAGCGCGTCTCGTGGCACCTTCAACAGACCACTCAAACGCACGCCGTAGTTCTCCGGCCGTTCGTCCCCACGCAGTCTGACGTCCGGCACCATCCCCGTGCGATCGAACACCCCGTCGCCCGCCACGCTGTCCGTCGACGTGAAGGTCCCCTCGCGATACGCGTACGCGAGCGCGGGGCGAAGCGAATCGGCGCCAACGTCGATCGCCGCCTTCCATATGGCGCGCGAGAAACGCGCGCGGGCGATCCCGCTCGCTCGACCATTGGGCAGAAAGGCGCGCGCACTGACCGTGACCGGCGTCTCCGCGATGTTCAGCTCGAGCGGCGCCGAGTATCGCGCCGACGACCTCGTCGGCTCCGAACCGTCCATCGTGTAGCGCACGTCGCTGCCGGGAAATGGCTCGGTGATCGTCACCGTCGCCCTTCCCTCGAGCGCGAGCCGATCCCCTTCGAGCCCCCTCGGCTCCGGCACGCGATAGTTCATTCCCATCGCGTCCAGTCGCGCGAACTGCACCGGCAGCCGCGCGACGAACGAGTTCCAGGTGCGGGCCTCCTTCGGCGACCACACCACCTCCGACAGCGCCATCATCCTGGGCAGCAGCATGTACTCGGCGTACGACGGCGTGGAGATGTACTCCGTCCACAGGTTGCCCTGCGCGCCGAGGATGTGCGTTGCCTGCTGCGGTGTGAGCTCGCGAGGGATCGGCTCGAAGGCATAAACCGTGTCGAGCGGGAGGTAGCAGCAGATGGCGAGCGGTTCGGTGGCCGGGTCGCCCTGGTAGAAGTCGAGATAGGCGTAGTCGCCCGGGCTCATGACGACGTCGTGTCC
>DASSIC010000376.1:0-6737 GCA_035692325.1 Gemmatimonadaceae bacterium
TTTTTCTTTCCGTGCGGTGGAGACGCTGCGCTCGGTGGCGGCGGTGCTCGCGGAAGACACGCGGCACAGCGTGCACCTGCTCAAGCGATACGACATCACGACGCCGCTCGTGCCCTACCTCGAGCACAACGTAGCGAAGGCGACGCCGGCGCTGGTCGCGCGACTGCTCGCGGGAGAGAGCCTGGCGCTCGTCTCCGACGCCGGCACACCGCTGCTCTCCGATCCGGGCGCGCGACTCGTGCATGCGGCGATCGAGGCAGGAGTCGCGGTCGCACCGGTGCCGGGCGCCTCCGCACTGCTCGCCGCGCTCGTGGCGTCGGGGCTGGACGTGGCACGCTTCACCTTCTTCGGATTCCTCCCGCGAAAGGGAGCGGAGCGGCGGGAGGCGCTCGGTGAGGTAACGTTATTACGCCATGCCGCTGTCCTATATGAGGCGCCGTCGCGCGTCGCCGACACGCTGGCCGAGCTCGCTCGGGCTGGCGCGGGCGCACGCGCGGCGGTGGTGGCGCGCGAGCTGACCAAGCAGTTCGAGGAGACGCGGCGCGGAACGGTCGCCGAGCTCGCGGCGTATTACGTCGATGTCCCGCCCCGTGGAGAAGTCGTGATCGTGATCGCCGGTGCCGACGCGCCCGAGAGCGCGAGCGAGGAGCAGCTGCGCGCCCGCGTTGCCGAGCTGCGCGCGGAAGGGCGCAGCGCGCGCGACGTGGCCGCGGCACTCACGAGCGAGCTGGGCGCGCCGCGCAATCTCGCCTATCGGTTGGCGCACGAATGACAGCCAGCCGGCGTCGCGTCGTACGGCCGCTCGCGCTGCTTGCGGTGCTAGCGCTGGCGCTGCTCCCGCTCGCCGCTGCGCGGCGCGCTCCGCGCCTCACCGTGGCGCGCCTGCAGTACGACGGCGGGGGCGATTGGTACGCCAATCCATCCAGCCTGCCAAACCTGCTGGCGGCGATCCGCGAACGCACCGCGATTCCGGTGGAACGGTCCGAGGCGCGGGTGACGCTGATGGACGAGCGGCTGTGGGACTATCCGTTCCTGCACATGACGGGACACGGGAACGTGAAGTTCAGCGACGAGGAAGTCGTGCGGCTGCGCGAGTACCTGCTGCGCGGGGGCTTCCTGCACGCCGACGACAACTATGGACTGGACGAGAGCTTCCGTCGCGAGATGAAGCGGGTCTTTCCAGACCGCGAGCTGGTGGACGTGCCGCTCTCGCATCCGATCTATCACGCCGTGTACGACTTCCCGCGCGGACTGCCCAAGATCCACGAGCACGACGGCAAGCCGGCGCGCGGCTTCGGCATCTTTCTCGGCGACCGTCTCGCGGTGTACTACTCGTACTCCAGCGATCTTGGCAACGGCTGGGAGGACGTCGAGACGTATCATGATTCCCCAGCCCTGCACGAGGCCGCGCTGCGCATGGGCATCAACCTGTTCGTGTACGCCGTGACGAGCCGGCCCGTGTCGTGACGATCGGCGCGCTGGTGGATCGCGAGCGACGGCACGTGCGCCGTCAGGAGCTGCTCGCCGCCGTGCTCCTGGGCGCGGGTGCGGTCGCGCTGCTGCTCGGATTCGGGGCCGTACTGTTGGGACGTTCGCGCTGGCTCGCACTGCCGCGTGCCCTGCCGTTCGTGGTGTGGGTGGTGCTCGGCGCCACTCTGGTCGCACTCGCCGTGCGCACACGTCGTCGGCTGCGTGCGGGCGGGACGCGCGTGCAGATCGCGCGTGCGATCGAGACGGAGCAGGGACTGCGGCGCGGGGTGATCGTCGGCGCGATCGAGCTCGAGGGACGCGGCGCGCTCGCGGAACGGGCCGCGCAGGCCGCGCGCGCCGAGCTGCCGGCCGACCGTGCGGCGCTTGCGCCGGCGATGCGCCGCGATGGGTCGCGGCGCACCATCGCGGGCGCCGGCCTGGCCGTGGCGGGTGCACTGGTGCCCCTGACGGCGACGCCGCTGTTCGGCGACGGGCTGCGCGCGGTGCTCCGTCCCATCGACGCATGGCGCGGCGAGCTGCTAGCTCGTCCGCGCATCGAGGGCGCGCCGCGCGAGCTGCTGCGCGGCACCCCATTGCAGTTCCGGGTGTTCGCGCCGGGGCGCGCACGCGTGTTTCTCAGCAGCCGCGAGACGGGCAAGGGCTGGCGCGTCGATACCCTCGTCGTGGATCCGACGAGCGGCGCGCGGGGGTGGCGGCTCGATGCGCTGCAGGGTGACGTGGTGCTCGTCGCGAGCGATGGACGCGCGACGAGCGACAGCGTCGTGGTGCACGCGGCCGATCGACCGTTCCTCGGCGCGGTGACACTGCGCGTGACATACCCGGCGTATCTGGGTCGCCCGGCCGAGACGCTCCCCGTTGGCGAGCCGCTCCGACTGCCCGTCGGCACCGCGCTTGACGTCGCTGGTCGCGCGTCGATCCCGCTCGGCGACGTGTCGCTCGTCGAAGCAGGTCATGCGGCCTTCGCCCTGGCCACCAACGGTCACACCTTCGCGGGACGCGTGCTGGCGTTGCGCTCGATGGAGCTGCGCTGGCGCGCCTCGGGCGCGGCGGGGATCGTGCCGGACCTGCCGCCCCCGCTGTCGATCACGGTGCTGGCCGATTCGGCGCCGCGCGTGGACATCGCCGAGCCGAAGGGCGACACGATTCTCGTGGCGGAGCCGAAGCTGGGACTCGGCATCGTCGCGTCGGACGACCATGGCGTGGCGACGGTGGCGCTCCGTGTCTCGACCGCGTCGGGCGCGACGGCCATGCGTGCCGTCGCTTCGAACCTCGGCCCGTCCTGGGCGGGCACGACGTCGCTCGACGTCGATGCGCTCGCGCTGCAGCCGGGTGAGGCGGTGCGTGTGCGGGCGGAGGCGGTGGATGCGTCGCCCTGGGCGCAGCGGAGTGTGAGCCGCGAGCTGGTGATTCGACGGGCGACGACGGAAGAGCTGCGGGCGTCGGCGCGGGCGCTGGGGGACTCCGCCGTGCAACAGGCGCGTGCCGCCGCGAGCGCGCAGAAGTCGCTCGCGCAGCGGACGGACGAAGCGGCGCGCGCGCAGGGACGGCAGGATGCGAACTCGGGACGGGAAGGGAGCAGTCCGGGCACGACGGCCGCGCGCAAGGAGAGCATGAGCTTCGAGAGCGCCGAGAAGGCACGCGCGCTCGCGCAGGAACAGCGGGCGATGTCCGAGCGCGTCCAGAAGCTCCGCGAGGCGACGCAGAACCTCGAGCAGCAGCTCAAGGCCGCTGGCGCGCTCGACACCGCGTTGGCGCGGCAGCTCGGCGAGGCGCAGGCGCTGCTGCGGCAGGCGCTGACGCCGCAGCTCCAGGCACAGATGCAGAAGCTGGAGAGCGCCGCCCAGCAGATGAATGGCGAGCAGTCGCGCGACGCGCTGCGCGATCTCGCGCAGCTGCAGCAGCGCATGAAGGAGCAGCTGGAGCGGAGCGCGGAGATGCTCAAGCGCGCCGCGCACGAGGGCGCCATGCAGACGCTCGGCGATCAGGCGAAGGAGCTGGCCGCGAAGGATCGCGCGCTCGCCGATTCCGCGGCGCAGCATGGCGCGGAGCAGAAGGGGTCCGATGCACGGGAGGCGGCGAAGCTCGCCGAGCAGACGGAGCGCCTGCGCGAGCAGATGGAGAACCTGAAGGATCGACTCGCCAAGGATCGCGCCGACGCCGGTGCGTCGCGTACGGAGCAGGCGCAGAGCCACGCCGCCAAGGGTGAGACGGAGATGCGGCGCGCGGCGAGCGGGGAGCAGAAGGAAAGCGGGCAGCGGGCGCGCGACGCGGCCAGCGAGATGGATCAGGCCGCGAAAGCGATGCAGGATGCGCGGGCGGAACAGGTGAAGGAGTGGAAACAGGAGCTCACGTCGGAGCTGGATCGCGCGGTGCAGGAGATGATGCAGCTCTCGCGTGAAGAGCGCGCGCTGGAGCAGAAGGCACGAGACAGCCAGGGGAGCGACGACCGGCGCGGCGCGCAGAGCGCGGTGGAGCAGGGGGTGGACAAGGCGAACGAGCGGCTGCAGAGCGCCGGGAAGAAGAGCGCACTGCTGTCGCCGCGTTCACAGCGCGCCATGGCCGACGCGAAGGACAAGGTGAGTCAGGCAACGCAGAAGGTGAGCGAGACCAAGGGGAGCGGGTCGCAGCAGGCCGACGCGCTCGGCGATGCCGCAGACGCGTTGACCAAGGCGGCGGCGGCGCTGGCCCGCGATCGCGAGCGCGCCAACGGCGCGAACAGCGCGTCGGGGTTCAGCGAGATGCTCCAGCAGATGCAGGAGGCGGCACAGAAGCAGGGGCAGATCAACTCCCAGGCGCAGGGGCTGATGGGAATGCCGGGAGGTGGACAGAGCGGCGCCGGCCAGGCGCTCGCGCGCGAGCTCGCGCGCCGGCAGCGCGGGGTGGCCGATCAGCTCGAGGGAGCGGGCGACGCGGCGGGGGGCGACAGGGCGGAGCAGCTCGCGCGCGAGGCGCGACAACTCGCCGACGCGCTCGACGGCGGTCGTCTCGATGCGGGGACGCTCGCGCGGCAGCAGCAGCTCTTCCGTCGCCTGCTCGATGCCGGCCGTTCACTCGAGAAGGAGGAGCGCGAGGACAACGGGAAGCGCGAGGCGAAGTCGGCGACGGGTGCGGAGACGTTCACGCCAGGCGCGAAGGTCGACAGCAAGTCGGCGCTGCGATACCGGCCGCCGACGTGGGAGGAGCTGCGCGCGCTGTCGCCCGACGAACGTCGCGCCATCCTCGACTACTTCACTCGGCTGAACAGTGCTCCGTCGCCGTAGGACGGCAGCGCGGGTCGGACTTCTCGCGCTGCTGCTCATGTCGCTCGGCGCGGCCAATGCGACCGCGCAGGAGGACGAGCCGCCGGCGGTGCTGCGCGCGCTCGATCTCGAGAACGCGGGCAAGTATCGCGAGGCGGCGCAGCTCTTTCGCGCCGCACTGCGCGCGACGCCCACGGCGGGTGCGTTGCTCGGCCTGGAGCGGACGTACGCAGAGCTTGGCATGAGCGACTCCCTGCTCGCGCCGCTGGACTCACTCATCGCGCGCCGTCCGCGCGAGCCGCTGTATCGCACGGTGCAGCTGCGCACGCTCCAGATTCTGCGGCGGGAGGACCTGCTGCGTGCCGCCTTCGAGCGGTGGGTGCGCGACGCGCCACGCGACCCGGCACCCTTCCGGGAGTATGCGCGACTTCTGTTGCAGCTCGGTCGCTCCTCGGCCGCGGACAGCGTGGTGCAGCGGGGCCGACTCGTGCTGGGCGGGGCGCGCGACCTGGAGTACGAAACGGCGCAGCTCCGAGCAGCGCAGGGGCAGTGGCTCGCGAGTGCGGAGGCATGGCGGCGCGCACTGGCCGATGCTCCGCATCTCGCCGGGGCTGCGGCGTACGCGCTCGCACCGACGCCGGCGGCGACGCGCGATTCCATTCGCGCCGTGTTCCTCGCCTCGCGGGAGCTCGGCGCCCGCAACGCCTTGTCCGAGCTGGAGCTCACATGGGGGCGCCCGCGCGAGGCGTGGGATGCGCTGCGCGCCCTGCCGGCCGACACGACGTCGGCGCGGGTGTGGGCGGAGTTCGGCGAACGGGCCCTGGCGGAGGAGCGCTATTCCGTCGCACGGGATGCGCTCGCCGCCGCGCTCAGGGTGCGCCGCACGCCGGCGCTCGCATTGAGCGCGGCGCGCTCCGCGTTGCGCGCCGGCTCGCCCGCCGACGTGTTCACGCTGGCACCCCTCTCGGATGTGGAAACCGATCCGGCCGGTGTGGCGCGCGACGTCGTGCCGCTGCACGTGGAAGCGCTCGCGGCGCTGGGTCGCGGCGCCGATGCAGAAGCGGTCGTGGAGCGGTTCGACCGCTTTCTCGCGCCCGGCCAGCGCATGCGCCTGGCGCGCACGGTGGCATCGGCGTGGGTGCGAGCCGGAGACATTCCGCGTGCTCGCGCCGCGCTCCGGGCTGCTGGAGAGGATGCCGACTCGAGCGAAGCGGCAGGGTGGCTCGCCTTGTACGAAGGCCGACTCGGTGATGCCCGAGCGCTACTGAAGAACGCGCGAGATGCCGGTCCCGAGCTCGCCTTCGCGCTGGGGATCGTCGCGCGGACGCGTGGCGACTCGGCGCGCGAGCTCGGAACGGCGTTTCTGGCGCTCGCGCGCGGAGACACGGCGGGCGCCGCGACGCAGTTCGTGTCGGCGGCGGAGCGGCAGCCGGAGGCGGCGTCGGTACTGCTGAACGCGGCGGCGCGGCTCCGTGCGGCGCATGGCGACGAAAGCGGTGCGCTCCTGCTGTGGCAGCGGATCGTAGCGCAGCACGCCGACATGCCCGAAGCGGCGGAGAGCGAGCTCGAATGGGCGCGCGTGCTGCGGCGTCGCGGCGACGCCGCGGGTGCCATCACGCATCTCGAGCATCTCATTCTGAGCGCGCCGCAGAGCGCTCTCCTTCCTCAGGCGCGCCGTGAGCTGGAGCTCGCGCGCGGTTCGGTGCCCGCACCGTGAGAATCCCATTGCCATCGGTCATTCACCGTGTCGCGCTGCTCCTGGCTCTGCTCGCCTGCGCGCCGGCGGCGCGCGCCCAGCGGCTGCTCGTGCCGATGGACGATGGGCAGACGAATCACCTGAAGGCATACGGGCTGACCTACAACGCGATGAAGACCGGCGTGCAGGCGGAATGGCTGCTCAACTATCGCGGCGGATCGTTCCTGCTGCCCGATCTTCCCGAGCTGCGCCGCCGCGCCGCGCTCGACGGCATTGCCGTGGAACCGCTGACGGACGCCGCCCTGGCATCG
>DASSIC010000377.1:0-2197 GCA_035692325.1 Gemmatimonadaceae bacterium
GAAGTGCTCGTCCAGCCGATCCTGATAGAGCGACTCGATCGCCGCCCCGACGCGTCCGTGCAGCTCGCGACGCCGATGCTCGAGCAGGCCGTCGTACGCCACCTCCTGCGTGAGCACGTGCTTGAAGCGGTACGCCGCCTCCGGCACCACGTGCGTCTGCTGGATGAGGCCCGCCACCTTGAGCGCCTCGAGCGCGTTGGGCAGCCGTCCCTCGTTCGGCATCGTCAGCTCGAGGATGCGCCGAGTGAACTCGCGTCCCACCACCGATGCGAGGCGCAGCACCTCGCGCGCGTCGCGGTGCAGCCGGTCGAGCCGCGCGCGGATCACCGCCTGCACCGTGTCCGGCACGTTCAGCTCGCCCAGCGCGCCGGCGAGCACCACCGCGTCCCCTTCGACGCGCAGGATCCCCTCCTCCAGCAGCGTCTGGCAGAGCTCCTCGAGGAAGAACGGGTTGCCGCCGGTGCGCTCGTGCAGCAGGTCGTTCAACCCCTCCGGCACCTCGGTCACGCGGAGCAGCGCGCGCAGCAACGCCAGCGACGCGGTCGGCTCCAGCGGGCGCAGGGTGATCGCCGCGTGGTGGCCGACGCTGCCACTCCACTCGTCCTCGCGCCCTGGCCGAGTCGTCACCACCACCAGCAGCGCGTGCTCCGGCACGAGATCCACGATCTGGCCCAGCACGGCGCGCGACGCGTTGTCGGCCCAATGCCAGTCCTCCAACAGGAGCACCGTCGGACGCTGCCGAGCGCAGACGGTGATGAGCGCCGCGATGGCTTCCTGCACCGACATCTGGAACCGCTCGCCGCGAAGATGCTGCGGCAACAGCATCTGCTCGGCGGGGATGCTCAGCAGATGCAGATAGAAGGGGATGAACTCCTCCAGCTCGGCACCCAGGGCGCGAATCCGTGCGACGACCTCGCGCTCGAGATCGTCGCGCACATCGGCATCGGCCACGTGCAGCGCATCGCGCAGCACATGAACGAAGGGCAGATACGCCGTGCCCCCGCCATGTGCCGGACATCGCCCTTGAAGCACCAGCTCGTCCTCCGCATGCAGTCGCTGGCGGAGCTCGTGGAGCAGCCGGCTCTTCCCCATCCCCGCCTCGCCGACGACGCTGACGAGCTGGCCCCTGCCTTCGCGGGCCTGCGCGAGCAGGCGACGCAGCATCGCGAGCTCGTGACTGCGTCCGGTGAAGGGAGTGAGCCCGCGGATCCGCTCCGTCGCCTCGATCCGCGTCTGGAGCCCCGACTCACCAGTGACCCTGAACGGCACGAGCGGATGCTGCCGGTCGCCGAGCGACATCGGCGGACGCGGCTCGGTGAAGACGAACCCTTCCACGAGACGCCGGCATTCGGCGCTGACCCAGACTTCGCCCGGCGGCGCCATCGCCGAGAGCTGTGACGCGACACGTGCTGCCGGGCCGGAGATCTCGAGCGGCGCGTTGGGCGCGGTCCCGCGATGCTCCATCACCGGGCCCGCATCGATGCCGACGCGCAGCCGGAACACCGGACCGCCGCGCTCCTCGCTCTCCGCACCCATGCGACGCGTGGCGTCGCACAGCTCGAGCACCGCGCGCGTGGCGCGCAGGCAATCGTCCTCCGATGCCACCGGCAGTCCGAACACCAGCATCGTGGTGTCCACGACCGCATGCGCCACCCTGCCACCATGCCGGCGCGCGAGCACCTCCGCCTCGGCGCGCACTTCGCGTGCGGCGCGATCCACTTCGTCGGCGCCCCATCGCTCCACGAGCGCCGAGTAGTCGCCGAGCTGGCACACGACCACCGTCGCCTGGTGTCGCTCGCCATCGGGAAGCGTGATGTCCGCATCGCGTCGAACAGCGCGTGGCATCGCGACAGGGGCAGCGCCGGGAACGGCCGCCATCAGATGTGAAGCGAAGTCCGTCGGCGTCGCATGGCGATCGGTCGCGCGCTTGGCGAGCGTCGTGCGAAGCACTCGCTCCAGCGCGGGCGGCACCCCCGCATCGGCGAGCGCCTGCCACCTCGGCTCCGCGTCGAGAATCTGGCGCAGCACCGCGACATCCGTGTCGCCGATGAAGGGGCGGCTGCCGACGAGCATCTCGAACAGCACGATGCCCAGCGACCAGATGTCCGTGCGCCCGTCCACCCCGTCGTCGCGCGCCTGTTCGGGGCTCATGTACGCGATCGTCCCCGGCCGCGCGCCGGGCCCCGTGAGCGCGACG
>DASSIC010000378.1:0-3637 GCA_035692325.1 Gemmatimonadaceae bacterium
AGCCGCTCGTACGTCTCGTCGATGCGCGCGCGCTTCAGCGCGCCGTAGGTGAGCGCGAGCGACACCGCGACGACGAGCACGACGATCCCCGCCGCGAGGACCGGGAGCCGGTGCGTGAGCGACCAGTTGGACCAGCGCCAACGCGCCGGCGTCGGCCGGCGAGGCCGCGCCGGCGCGGGCACATCAGGCTCGACTTCGGCCGTGCTCACGCGATCGAAAGGGCGTCGCGAAGCCTTGGCAGCATGCGCGCGATCTGGTCTGGCGACACCGCGCCCACGGAAAGGCGGAACCAACCGGTGTCGTCCGCGACGCCGAACGCCTGGAACGGCACGATGGCCACTCCCGCCGCACGCAACAGATAGCGCCGTACCGCTTCGTCGCTGTCGAGCCGAGTCCCGTCCGGCGCGACACGACCCTGGAGCGCGAACTTGGCGCTCAGGTAGATCGCCCCCTCGGGCGCGATCGCCTCCACCGGCAGCCCCGCCGCCCGCATCGACTCGATGCCCTGGAACAGGAGGTCGAGCCGGGTACGCACGCCGGCCACCATCGCCTCGCGGTACGCGCGCATCGCGGCGGCGTCGGCGAGGAAGCTGGCGACCGCGGTCTGCTCCGCCTTGGGTGCCCACGCGCCCACGTGGCCGAGCAACCCGCTCATCGGACCGGCGAGATCGGGGGGCGCGACGATCCAGCCGACGCGCACGCCGGTGGCGGCGAGCGACTTGGAGATCCCGTCGACGTACACCGTGTACGGCGCGACGTCGGGGCAGACGCCGATCGGATGCACGTGCCGCGTGTCGCCGAAGGTGAGCGTCCAGTACACCTGGTCGTACATCAGGAAGAGCGGCCGCTCCTCGTCGCCGCGCCGTGCATTCTCCTCCACCACGAGCTCGCAGATGTCACGCAGCTCGTCGGCGGTGAAGGCGGTGCCGGTGGGATTCTGCGGCGAGCAGAGGGCGATCAGCCGTGCGCTGCGCACCACCGGCTCCAGCATGGCGCGCGTCGGCATGAAGCGCGTCGAGGCGTTGCATGCCACCGGCACCCGCACCCCAGACACGAGGTGCACGTAGTGGTTGTTGTTCCACGACGGCGTCGGGTAGATCACGCGATCCCCGGCGTCGACGATCGAGCGATATGTCGCGTAGATGCCCGGCCGCGAGCCCCCCGTCACGATGATCGACTTGAGCTCGGGCGTGAAGCCGAGCTCGCGTGCGTACAGCGCACGCACCGCCTCGCGCAGCGGCAGGATGCCGTCACTCGGCGGATAGTTCGTCTCGCCGCGATGCAGCGCGTCGACGATCCCCTGCTCGAGCTGCGGCGGGACCCGGAACTCGCTCGGCGCGAAGTCGCCGACCGTGAGATTGCAGATGTCCCGGCCATCCGCGGCCAGCGCGCGCACGTCGGCGGCGATCTTGAGGATCTCCGATCCGATCAGCGAGCCAGCGAGCGCGGACGGCCGGGACGCGGACGGCGTCGCAGGGGCGGAGGTGGCCATGAAGGGAAGATACGGTGGCGAAGGGCACACTGAAGTACTTGGTACCAAGTACGAGGTACCGGGACCGGCATACGGGCTCCGCTAATTCGGGGCCGCCGAGAGGCTAAAGGTGCATTGGAGTGGCCAGAGTGTCGGTCCAGGTACCAGGTACCCGGTACGATGTACTTCAGTGCGCTTGTAGACCCTCTAGCGACTCCCCCCGGCGCGCCACAGGTTAACCCCATGCAGACCCGGCGCGAGTTCCTCGGCACCCTCGGCCTCGGCGCGCTCGGCGCAGCGGGCCTGGCGTGCGCGCGGACAAATGGCGCGGCCGAAGCGCCGCGATCCCCGATGCCATTCGGCATCCAGCTCTACACCCTCCGCTCCATCATGGAGCGCGACTTCGACGGCACCCTCGCCCGCGTGGCCGAGATCGGCTACAAGGAGGTGGAGTTCGCCGGGTACTACAACCGCACGCCGGAACAGGTGCGGGAGGTCCTCCGACGAAATGGGCTCACCTCCCCGTCGTCGCATCTGCCCCTCCCCGCGACCGACGACGCCTGGAAGAAGACGCTCGACGACGCGCGCGCCATCGGGCACGAGTGGGCGGTGATCCCGTGGCTCGATCCGTCGATGCGCACCGCCGACACCTTCGCGAAGCTCCCCGACCGCATGAACCACATGGCGGAGATGGCGAAGGCGGCTGGACTGCGACTCGGCTATCACAACCACGACTTCGAGTTCGCGGCCGCGCCCACCGGCGGCGGCACCATCCTCGATTCGCTGATCACGCGCACCGATCCGTCGCTCGTCGACTTCGAGATGGACGTCTATTGGGTCACCAAGGCGGGCAGCGATCCGCTGGCGCTGATGGCGAAGTACCCGGGCCGCTTCCCGCTCCTTCATCTGAAGGACGCGAGCCCCAAGCCGGAGCAGAAGATCGTCGACGTCGGCACCGGCACGATCGACTTCACCGCCATCCTCAAGACGGCGCGCGCGCACGGGCTCAAGCATGCGTACGTCGAGAACGACCAGCCGGCCGATCCGCTCACGACGGCCCGCGTCGCCTTCACCAACCTCTCCAAGCTCACGCTCTGACCGATGATCGATACCGAGTACGACGTCTGCATCGTGGGATCGGGTGCGGGCGGCGGCATGGCCGCGTACGCGCTCACCAAGGCGGGCGCCAAGGTCGTGATGCTGGAGGCGGGGGGCGAGTGGTACGCGTCGAAGAACTCGCAGATGCTCACGCCGGCATTCGCGTCGCCGCGCCGTGGCGCCTCCACGCGGCTTCGTCCCTTCGGTGAGTTCGACGCCTGCGACGGCGGCTGGGACATCGAGGGCGAGCCCTACACCGTGGCGTCGGGCAACAAGTTCATGTGGTGGCGCGGGCGCATGCTCGGCGGCCGCACGAACCACTGGGGGAGAATCTCCCTGCGCTTCGGTCCCGACGACTTCAAGGGGAAGAGCAGGGACGGACTCGGCGAGGACTGGCCCATCTCGTACGACGACGTCGCGCCGTACTACGATCGCGTCGACGATCTCATCGGCGTGTTCGGGAGTCGCGAAGGGTTGCGCAATCATCCCGACGGCAACTTCCAGCCGGCGCCCAAGCCGCGCTGCTACGAGCTGCTGGTGAAGAAGACGAGCGACAAGCTCGGCATCACCTGCATCCCGTCGCGGCTGTCGATCATCACGAAGCCGATCAACGGGCGCCAGGCCTGCCACTACTGCGGCCAGTGCAACCGCGGCTGCTCGGTGAAGGCCAACTTCTCCAGCCCGGACGTCCTCATCGCGCCGGCGCTCCAGACGGGCAAGCTGACGCTCGTCACCAACGCCATGGCGCGCGAGGTGACGGTCGGCAGGGACGGCCTCGCCACCGGCGTGTCGTACATCGACAAGAAATCGCGCACCGACAAGCACGTGCGCGCCAAGATCGTGGTGCTCGCCGCGAGCGCGTGCGAGTCGGCGCGGCTGCTGCTCAACAGCAAGTCGTCGCGCTTCCCGCAGGGACTCGGCAACTCCTCGGGCTGGGTGGGCAAGGGGCTCACCGACACCACGGGCACCGACGTCGCCGGATTCATCCCCGCGATGGTGGACCACGTGCCGCACAACGAGGACGGCGTGGGCGGCATGCACGTGTACATGCCGTGGTGGCTCGACAAC
>DASSIC010000379.1:0-2306 GCA_035692325.1 Gemmatimonadaceae bacterium
TGCCGGCCGATCCGCGTCCAATCATAACGCTCGACGACGAGCGAGCGTCCTGCTTCGCGCATGCGACGCTGCAGCGCCTGATCCCGCTCGAGACGCTCGATCGCGGTGATGAAATCCCCCGCTGTCTCCGCGCGGAGATAATGGATGCCCTCGATCAGCTCGAGGCCCTCCACGGCCGCGGCTGTCGCGACGAGCGGCAAGGACATCGCCAGCGCGTCGAGCACCTTGAGGCGTGTACCGCCCCCGACGCGGATCGGGCAGACGTAGATGGACGCGCGCTGCAGATACGACCGCACGTCGGCGACGAATCCGGTAACCTCCACGCGTTCGTCGTGCGTACCCATGGCCGGCGGGTCCCGACCCACGAGCAACAGTCGACGGCGGTCGTTCGCCGCACGCAGTGTCGGCCAGATCTCCCGAAGCAGGAATTCGACCGCGTCCCGGTTGGGATACCAGCCAAGCGTGCCCGCGAACACGATCGTGCCCGGCGTGGGCGGAGTGTCCGTGTCGCGCCGCAAGAACGTGGTGTCCACTCCGTTGTCCACGATCGCGATCGGCGCGCCGGGTACGATGTCGGCCAGCCGCTCGGCATCGGCGCGTGACACGACCACGTTCAGGCCAACCTGCCGCGCGGCCTGCGTTTCGAGCGCCCGCAACTTCGCGGCATCACTCCGGAGCAGCGCAGCCACGACGGGGTTGGACTCGCGCCCTGCCCGACGTGTCGCGAGATCGGATTCCACATTGTGGTGGCCGAGCACGATCGGCGAGCGCCGCCATGATGCCATCACCGGCCATAGTCCGATCGTATCGACATGGACCAAGTCGATGCCACTCCGCGAATGCCAGCCCGAGAGCGCAGCGCGCAATTCTCGGCTGCGCATCCACCTCACATCGAACGGCTCGTCACTGAAAACGCTGCGTACGACGGTCGCGAGCCGGTGAATCGACGAACGTTCGGCCGGCTGCTCGATCACGCGCACCGACGCGCACAGCTGCGAGAGGGCGTCGCATGCCTCGGCGCGTGCTGCCAGGGTCGGCAGAAGGCGCGGCTGATTCAAGGCGAGCAGGTGAATCTCATGCCGCGCGGCGGCGTGACGGAGCAGGTGATAGGTGCGCTGCAGCGCGCCGCCGGCCGGCGGAAAGGGCACGAAATGCGAGACCCAGAGAATCCTCACGGCTGCGAGGTGCCAGGGCCGAGCTCGCGGTGGTAGACGCGTTCGTACGCGCGCACCATGGCCTCGAGCGTGAACGCCTGGAGCACCCGTGCCCGCGCCGCGCACGCATCGCGCGTGCGGGCGGCGGAGTCGTGGAGGGCCGCCCGCCACGCACTGGCCAGCGCCCGCGGATCGCGCGGCGCGGCGAGTCGATGCCTGAGCGACGAGCCGAGCACGGCGGCGTTCCCGCCGACGTCGGTGATGACGGGACAGAGTCCCGCACTCATCGCTTCGAGCAAGCTGATGGACGTGCCTTCGCTGTGCGACGACATCGTGAAGAGCGTGAACGCCGAATGCAGACGGTGGATGTCGTCGTGCCACCCGAGCCACCGGACGTGCTCGGCGACGCCGCCCGCCCGAGCGCGCGCGTCCAGGGACGCGCGCTCGGAGCCGTCCCCGGCGATGACCAGCACGGGCGGCTCGCCTTCGGTCCACGATCGTCGGAGCTCGACGAAGGCATCCACCATCACCTCGAATCCCTTCACCGGCTCCAGTCGTCCGATGCTGCCGATCACAGGGACGGTCGGATCGATGAACAGCTCGCGGCGCACGCCAGGCTCCTCCGGCCGCGGGCGGAATGCGTCCACGTCGACGCCGTTGGGGATGGTGCGAATGCGCTCCGGTCGACGTGAGACACGCTCCCGCAGCAGCCGCGCCGTCACATCGGACACCGCCACCACGGCGTCCGTCCGTCTCGACGCCGCGCCGTCGAGCATGCGCGCGATCCACGGATCGGGGAGGGCGCGGCCATGCTCGGTGTGGACGACCCACGGGACGCCGGCCATTCGCGCCGCGCGCGATGCCTTGTACCACACGCCGGAATGCGTATGGACCACGTCCGGTGCGATCGCGGCGATGTCGGCGGCGAGCGAGACGGGGCGCAGCAGTGAGAGTCGGCCCATCGGCCGGGCGACCGTAACGCGGGCATATTCCTCGAGGCCGTCGCCGAACCGACCCACGTATTGGAGGTTGAGCACGTGCGACTCGATGCGAGACCGATCGGATCGACGCACCATCTCGAACAGCAGGCGTTCCATCCCTCCATAGTTGAGGTTCTGCACGATGTGCAGCACGCGCAGCGGCCGGCCCTGG
>DASSIC010000380.1:0-3421 GCA_035692325.1 Gemmatimonadaceae bacterium
ACGCCATCGTTGCCGGCGTGATGACGCGGGCGTCGGTCCACGCCGAGCTGGCGGAGATCGTGAGCGGCAAGACGCCGGGTCGCCGATCGGCCGAGGAGATCATGGTGTTCGACAGCACGGGCACCGCGCTTCAGGACGTCGCCGCTGCCTGGCTGGTCTACCAGCGGGCCGTCGCCGAGGGCGCAGGCCTCCGCGTGAAGTTGGGCGCGAGCTGAGCGGAGCACGGCCTTGCGTGCCGAGGTGCGCGGATGATATTGGCTCTCGCTCGCGCTGCACCGTCCACGGAATCGCCCGCCATGACCTGGATCCGCACCACTCCCCTCGATGGTAACGCCGCCGCGGTGGCGCGCGCGAGAGAGATGCAGCGTTCGCTATATCCCGCCATGTACGGCGAGGCGGGACCGGCCGAGCTCCACGGCGAATCCATCGTCGCCTCGCACGGCCTGATCCCGGACGCGCTCTATCATGCCTTCGCGACGTTCGGCGCGCTCATGTCGCCGGAGTTGCCGCTCGAGCGGCGACATCACGAGATGATCGCCACGATGGTCTCCGTGACGAACCGGTGCCGCTATTGAATGGTCTCGCACGCAGAGTTTCTGCGTAAGGTCACACTCGACGATACCCTGGTGGAGGCGCTCCGCACGGATTGGCGGACCGCTCCGATCACCGATGCCGAGCGCGTCATGATCGAGTACGTGGTCCAACTGACGGAGGACGCGACGTGCATCACCCCGGACCATCACGACCGGCTGCGGACGGTGGGTTTCGACGACCGGGGGATCCTGCAGATCACCCTGATCGCGAGCTGGTTCAACTACATCAACCGGGTGGCGGACTCCCTGGGAGTGGGCCGGGGCTGACCGACGCGCGCGCCGGCGGCATGCCATGGCGCGCCTCGCTGCTGCTCGCCGGGGGCAACTTCGTCATCGGCGCCGTGGCGCCGCTGTACGACTCGTACGTCCCCCCGCTGCTCGAGCGTCACCTGAGCAGCAGCTCGCTCATCGGCGCGGCGATGGGGATCGACAACGTGCTCGCGCTCTGCCTGGTGCCCATCGTGGGCGTCGTCTCGGACGCGACGCGCACGCGACTGGGACGCCGCGTTCCCTTTCTCCTCGCGGCGCTCCCCGTGACGGCGCTCACGCTCGCGGCGATCCCGTTCGCCGATCGGCGCGGGCTCTTCGCGCTGCTCCTGGCGATGATCGTCGTGGACGTCGCGCTCGCCGTATGGCGCGCGCCCTTTCTCGCGCTCCTCGCCGAGCTGGTGCCCTCGGTGCATCGCCCCAAGACCGAGGGGATCCTCGGCGTCGCGATGTGCCTCGGTGCGATGGTGGTGCTCGGCGGTGCGCGGAGCCTGAGCGCGCGTCAGCCGGAGCTTCCGTTCGTGCTGGCTGCGGCGCTGGTGGCGATCGTGTGGCTCGTCTACGCCGTGGGGCTGCGCGAGCCGCCCGATCGGGCGGACGACGCGCCACGCGCACGAGTGATCGGCCCGCTCCGCGCCTTGCGCGAGACCTTCACCGCGGGCGAGGGAAAGGCGGTGCAGTTCTTCGCGGCGTGCCTGCTGTTCAACATGGCGTTCCAGTCGTTCTCGAGCTGGTTCACGCTGCACGGCTCGGAACGGTTCCACACGACGGTCGCCGACGTCTCGCTCGGCTTCATCGCGGTGGCGGTGTCGACGCTCGTCGGATCAATGCCGGCGGGATGGCTGGGTGCGCGCTATGGCCGGCGGCGCGTGTCGCTGATCGGTCTTTTCGGAATGGCGCTCGCGTGCCTGGTGCTGCACGTGGTGCCGACGCTCACGGCGGCGGTGGCGGTCCTCTTCCTGTTCGGCCTGTCGTGGTCCATGCCACTGGCCAATCTGATTCCAATGGCGATGGAACTGGGGACGCGCGCCCGCGCTGGCGCGCTCGCCGGCGCGTTCCTGCTCGTGCAGAGCGCGTCCGGCGTCATCGGCCCCGCGCTCGTGGGCGAGTGGTTCGACCTCACAGGCTCGCGACGCTCGCTGTTCGTGCTGCTCGCCGTCTTCCTCGCCGCGGCGTTCGCACTGCTCGCGGCGCTCGAGCGCGGATTCGGCGAAGCGGCCGACTGAGACGCGCGCGCCGGTGGCGCGCGCGCTACGCGGCCGGCAACGCGAGGATGAAGGTGCTGCCACCTCCCGGCTCGCTCGTCACGGTGAGGTCGCCGTTCATCCCCTGCGCGAGCTGTCGGGAGATGGGCAACCCGAGGCCCACCCCCTGATTGCTGGCGGACGTGGTCGTCCGATCGATCTGCACGAACGGCTCGAAGATCCGCGTCCAGTCGCTCGCCGGGACGCCGCGCCCCGTGTCGACGACGCGAATGTACAGCGTGTCGTCTCGCAGCTCCGCGCCGAGCGTCACGTGGCCGGCGAGCGGGGTGAACTTGACCGCGTTCGTGAGCAGATTGACGAGGATCTGTCGAAGCTTCTTCGGATCGGCGCGCACCAGACACTGCGCGTGACCATGTGGCTGTATGCAGTTGTCCTGATGAAAGGTGATGCCGGCTTCCGATATCTGAGGACCCAGGAGCTCGGCCGCCTCATCCAGCACCAGGTTGACCGGCACATCCTCGATCTCGTACGTCGCGCGTCCCGCGTCGAGGTGCGCGAAATCGAGGATGTCGCCGATCAGAGTCTGCAGGTGTCGTGATGCGCGCTGGATGCGAGAGAGGTAATCGATTGTGTCGGGCGTGACCGGTCCGCGGATGCCCATGGCGATCAGCTCGGAATATCCGCCGATGGCGTTGAGCGGCGTGCGCAGCTCATGGCTCATCATCGAGAGGAACGTGACCTTGGACTCGTTGGCGCGTTCAGCCGCTTCCGTGCGCTCCGCCAGCTGCGTCGTCGTCACCTGCAGCTCCTCGGCCTGCAGCTCCAGCTCGATCGCCTGCTGCTGCAGCTGATCGTTGGACTGCTCCAGATCGCTGGCCTGATGCTCCAGGCGTTCGTTCAACTCCTTCAGCTCGGAGTAGGCCCGCTGCAGCACTGCGCCAGCGGCGCGCGCCGAGCTGACGGCGCCGCGCAGCTCCATCTCGCGCTGTGCGGAGGCCGCGAGCTCGACGAGGATCTCGACTTCATCGCTCGACCAGTCGCGAGGGCTGGTGTCGATGGTGCAGAAGGCGCCGACCGTCTGGCCGTCGATGATGAGCGGAACGCCGACATAGGCGGCGACGCCGAGGGTGCGAACGGTGGGCACGTCCCGGTACAGCGGGTCGGCGGCGGTGTCGGGAATGACGAGCGGATCCGTGCGCTGCACGGTGTAGTGACAGAAGGTCGGCCCCGTGAGCTCCCGCACCGATGCGAGCGGCTCGCCAAAGCCGCAGGCCGACTTGTAGAAGTCGCGGTCGACGTCCACGAGTGAGATGAATGCCGCCGGAACGCCGACCAGCCGAACCGCGAGTCGGGTCA
>DASSIC010000381.1:0-3160 GCA_035692325.1 Gemmatimonadaceae bacterium
GATCATCACGAGCAGGATGAGCAGCGGCGGGAGCGCGAAGATCGTGAAGTACGCGAGAGCAGCGGCGCGAAGGCCGCATTCGTCGTCGCCGAAATCCTTGAAGGCCGACGTGATCAGTGCAAGCATGCCGGCGATGAAGGCAATCGGGAGGCCAGTGCGCCGAGCTTCAGCCGGGACTCAGTAGCGCAGCTCGGCGCCGGTCACCACCCGCCAGGTGTCGCGCGCGATGAGCAGCTCCTCGTCGGTCGGCACCACCCACAGCTGCACGCGCGACCCTTCGGCATCGAACCGTCCTTCCTTTCCGGCGGTGAGCGACGCGTTCTTCGCCGGGTCGGCGACGATGCCCAGCCACGACATGTCGGCGACGATGCGGGCACGGACGTCGGGGGAGTTCTCGCCGATGCCGCCGGAGAAGAGCAGCGCGTCGGCGCCGTTCATGGTGGCCAGGTACGCGCCGATGTATTTCCGCGCGCGGTGACAGAACAGGTCGATCGCGAGCCGGGCGCGCCGATCGCCGTTCGCCGCCTCTTCCGCCAGCAGCTCGCGCATGTCCGAGGTGAGCCCCGACACGCCGAGGAGACCGGACTGCTTGTTGAGCATCAGCTCAACCTCGCGAGCCGTCAGCCCTTCCTTGGCGCCGAGGAAATCGAGGATCGCCGGGTCGAGATCGCCGGAGCGCGTGCCCATGATCAATCCTTCCAGCGGCGTGAACCCCATCGAGGTCTCGCGCGACTCGCCGCCGACGATCGCGCACGCCGAGGCGCCATTGCCGAGGTGCATGGCGATGACATTGGTGTCCTCGCGACTTTTGCCGCTGAGCTGCCGGTAGCGATAGGCGATGTACCGATATGAGGTGCCGTGAAAGCCGTAGCGCCGCACCTTGTACCGCCGGTAGAACTGGTACGGAATGCCGTACAGGTAGCCGGTCTCCGGAATCGTCTGGTGAAAGGCGGTGTCGAACACCGCGACTTGCGGAATGCCCGGTCCGAGCGCGACCCGCGCCGCGGTGATGCCGCGCAGGTTGTGCGGGTTGTGGAGCGGCGCGAGGTCGATCAGCGCCTCGAGGTCGCGCCACACCTTGTCGTCCACGAGGGTGGATCGGCGGAATCGCTCCCCGCCATGCACGACGCGATGCCCCACGGCGGCGATGTCGGCCGCGGCGTGCAGCGGCACCTTCGACTCGTCGCTCGTGAGCCAGCCGATGATGTGCGTGACGGCCTCGGCATGATTCCGGATGGTGGCCGTGGTCAGCGACTGCTGCGCATCGCCGGCCTGGAAGGTGAGCACCGCTTCGCCGCCGATCCGTTCGATCTGCCCCTTCGCCAGCCGGCGGTCGCGCGATTCGGCGATCGCTTCCTGATCGGTGTCGACCAGCTGGAACTTGACGGTCGAGGAGCCGACGTTGAGCACGAGGACGTTCATGTCGTTGGTTCTGGTGTCGGAGACGGAATCGAGGGATCGCGCGACGACATGAGCAGCACGCCGGTGAGCACCAGCGCCGCGCCGAGGTAGCCGAGCGGCCGCAATACTTCGCCGAAGACGAGCCACGCGAGCGCGGCGGCGATCACGGGCTCCAGCGTCGCCACCGTGACGGCGCGCGTGGCCTCGACGCGCTTGAGCCCCGCCTCGTAGAGCTGAAGGGCGACGTACGTGGGCACGACGCCGACGAAGGCGATCCACCCCCACGTCGCCGCGCTCTTGTGCGAGAAGTGCACCGCGGGCAGCAGCAGCAGCGCGCCGAAGGGCAGCACGTACATGAAGAGCGTCGGCGCGCCGTAGCGCGTGAAGTAGCGCTTGCCGAACAGGTAGTAGCTGGCGTACGCGAGCCCGGAGAGCAGCCCCCACCCCAACGCGGCCGGCCCGACGCGAAGGCCGTGGCCGGCATCCGGCGCGCCGAGCGCAACACCCGCGACGCCGACGAGCGTGAAGCCGAGCGCCGTGAGCTTGCCGACGGTCATCGGTTCGTGCAGCCAGATCGCGGAGGCAAGTGCGACCCACGCCGGTGCCGTGTACAGCAGGATGGCGGCGAGCGCCGCCCCGCCCGTCTGCACGGCGAAGAGATACGAGAGGTAGAAGAGCGAGACACCGACGACGGCGAACGCGGCGAGTGTCGGAAGGTCGCGTCGGTCGACGCGCACCTTGCCGCGCATCATCGCATGCGCGGCGAACAGGAGTCCCGCGATGGACGCGCGCCACACGCTCAGCTCGAGCGGCTCCACCCCGGCGTCGAGAATGACGCGCGACACGACGCCGAGGCTGCCCCACAGCGCGGCAGCGAGGGCGATGCACAGCACGCCGAGGAGGGGACGAGGCGCGTTCATGCGCCACAAGATGCAAGGGCGTGCGGCGTGATGCGAACCGCCGTAGGGCGAACTGCCGTACGGCGTGCGCTGAACTGCCGTACCGCGCGACTAGGAAACCCAGTTCGTCCGCGTGCCCCCGCAGCGCGACTGCATGCGCGGGCCGGGAATGTTGAACAGGGTGTAGAGTTGCACTTCCGCGTAGTACTCCCGATGCGGAATCCCCTCGGTCGCGGCGGTGCGCGGGCAGTTGGCCGGCCACACCGCCACGTTCGTCACGCGCGCCATCGGGTAGAGGATGCGCATCAATGGAGAGGAGTACGTATCGCGCGCGTGAGACTGCGACAGGGCCGCGACGAGGTACGAAGGCGGACTCGCGGCGTATCGCGCGAGGCTGTCGGACATCATCGCCCGCGGCATCAGCTCGCCCACGGACAGTGCGCCGAGCAGGAGGGTTCCGCCGTAAAAGATCGTGCGAAGGCGCATGGGACTTCCTTCGATGGGGGTCGCCAGAAGGACGATCCCCGGAAGAAGGCAGTCACCAGACTGCTAACCGACTAACGTGCTTTTGCCAGCAAGCCGTTGGCCTGCCGACGCTTACTTGGTGGCCGCCCGGAACGACGCGGGTCGAGCCTTGGGCGCGTCCGCCAGCGCCCGCCGTACCCCTTCGACGTCCAGGTCCGTCCCGTACACCGGCGTGCCCGGCTGCTGCCGCCACGACTCGCCGAGGGACCCCGTGTCGACCGTGTCGAACCCCAGCTCATCGAGGAGCCGCGACACCACCTCCTTCGCCGCTTTGTCGTCGCCGGCGATCGGCAGCGCGATGCGCCCCTTCGTCCCCTTCGGCGTTCCCCGCTCGA
>DASSIC010000382.1:0-2517 GCA_035692325.1 Gemmatimonadaceae bacterium
AGCTGCTCCTCGCTCGCGCTCTCGGGCGCGTCGACACCGGCGATCACGATCACGACTTCTCCACGGGGCGGGACATCGACGTAATACGCCGCGAGCTCGGCGACCGTTCCGCGTCGCGTCTCTTCGAACTGCTTGGTCAGCTCGCGCGCCACCACCGCCGCGCGTGCTCCCGCGCCAGCCCGAGCGAGCTCGGCCAGCGGGGCGGCGACGCGCGACGGCGCCTCATATAGGACAGCGGCATGGCGTAATACCGTTACCTCGCCGATCGCCTCCCGCCGCTCCGCGCCCTTTCGCGGGAGGAATCCGAAGAAGGTGAAGCGCGCCACGTCCAGCCCCGAGGCCACGAGCGCGGCGAGCAGTGCGGAGGCGCCCGGCACCGGCGCGACCGGCACACCTGCCTCGATCGCCGCATGCACGAGTCGCGCGCCCGGATCGGAGAGCAGCGGCGTGCCGGCGTCGGAGACGAGCGCCAGGCTCTCTCCCGCGAGCAGTCGCGCGACCAGCGCCGGCGTCGCCTTCGCTTCGTTGTGCTCGTGGTAGGGCACGAGCGGCGTCGTGATGTCGTATCGCTTGAGCAGATGCACGCTGTGCCGGGTGTCTTCCGCGAGCACCGCCGCCACCGAGCGCAGCGTCTCCACCGCGCGGAAAGAAAAATCCCCCATGTGGCCGATGGGGGTGCTCACGACGTACAGCGTGCCGGCCCCCTCTGCGCTCACGTCAGCTTCCAGTGGATCTGCTCGTAGAGTCCCGCACTCTGAAAGAGATGTCGCCGCTCGTGCATCAGGTCGCGGAGCATCGCCGCCGGCCCTTCGGCATCCTGATCGCCGGCGCTCCAGAGCAGCTCGTTGATCAGTGCCGCGGTGCCGCTCGTCAGCGCGGCGGCGTCGGCGACCACCGCGCGCGCCGGACGCCCGCTGAACGAGATCCCCTCCAGCGCCGGATGCGACGTGAGCAGCTTCTGGCGCGCCTGCTCCGCCGTCGCCGGCGCGTTCTCGCGGCCGTCGGCGACGAGCCGCAGCACGAGTGACGTGGCGAGATCGCGGTAGGCCTGCACGAGCCCCGTCGGCGCCTGCACGGGAATGGCCGCCGGAAGTCCCCAGCGTCGCACCGTCATGTGCAGCACGCGGCGCTTCTCGTCGAACAGGCGGCTCACGCGCTCCACGATCGAGCCCCCCTGCATGCCGGCGAGATAGGTGTTCTCCACCACGCCGTTGCGGAACAGCAGGTAGTTCACCGCACCGTCGTGCGAGATCTCCACCATGCCGTCGAACGTCGACGCCATGAGGTACGGAAAGAGCGACGCCGGATCGCTGGGTCGCAGCTCGGGGGGCCATGGCTCGGGCACCGTCGTCTGCGACGCGTACATGCAGGCGAGCTGCTCGTCGTCCGCCTCGTGGAAGCAGATTTCCCCGTATTCCGGCTCGATCGGCACCTTTTCGACCGCCGCGCCGATGGCGATCGGCTGAAACGAGTGTCCGTCGTGCAGGCAGGCGTTCACCAACTCGCCGCGCTGCAGGTAGAGGACGAGGAACTCCTCAGGCAGCCAGATCGCGACGTACCCCGACACGCGCGCGCTCCGATCCCGCTTGGCGTCGGTGAGGAGGTTCTTCAGATGGACGTAGGCCAGGCGCGTGCGCGGCAGCAGAACGCGGGTGCACGGGTACCGAAGGCCGGTGACGGTCGCGGGCATTCAGGAAACGAGAGGGTCGGAGCAACGAGTCGTCGCCCCGACCGAAATCTGCCGTCCGTGCGTGAGGCGTGCAACGGCGAAGAGCGCCCGTGAGCGCTCTTCGCACTGTCGCGTTACGCGGCGTGATGCCGCATTACGCCACGTGCTGCTTGAACTTCGCCTCGATCGCCTGCCGCGGCACCGCGCCGACGATCTGGTCCACCACCTTGCCGTCCTTGAAGAAGAGCAGCATCGGGATGGAGCGCACGTTGAACTTGGTGGCGGTCTTGATGTTCGCGTCCACGTCGAGCTTCGTCACCTTCACCTTGCCGTCGTAGTCGGCGGCGAGCTGGTCGAGGATGGGCGCGATCATGCGACACGGTCCGCACCAGGCGGCCCAGAAATCCACCACCGTCAGCTTCTCGTGCTTCTCGACTTCGGACTCGAAGTCCGCGTCGGTCACCGTCACTGCATTGGACATGTTGCTGCTCTCCCCCGGCGGCGCCACCGCGCCGCCCCTAGAATTAGTTTTCAGCGCCGGCGACTCCTACCCAGGCGCACTTCCGATGACTCACGCTCTCCCGCCCCGCCGCGCGACGCGCATCGCCCATGTGGGCATCGCCGTTCGCGCGCTCGACGAGATCCTGCCCTTTTACCGCGACATCCTCGATCTGCCCGAGGTCCCGCTCGACGACGCCGATGGGGCTCGCATCGCCGGACTTGCGGCCGGCGACTCGCTCGTCGAGCTGCTCGAGGCGGAATCGCCCGACAGCCCAATTGGCAAGTTCGTCGCCAGGCGAGGCCCGGGGATCCACCACATCTGCTTCGCCGTCGACGATCTCGACCGC
>DASSIC010000383.1:0-3021 GCA_035692325.1 Gemmatimonadaceae bacterium
CCGGACCAGCCCCGCGTTGATCTCGTCGAGCGAGAGCGCACTCACCTCGAACTCGCCGCGCGCGAGCTCGCGTGCGCCGGCAAACACCTCCTGCACGCGCACGCCGCCGTCGGACACGACGATGCGGTACGGGGCGCCCTCGGTGACGACGCGCTCGTTCGCCCGCACGTCCACCACACGCTGCAGTTGGCCGCGATCGATGATCCCGACGCGGTCGGCCAATCGCGCCAGCTCGTCCAGGTTGTGCGACGCAATGAGGATCGCGCGATCGGGGCGACGCAACCGATCCACGACGTCGCGAAAGCGCTGCGTCCACACCGGATCGAGACCGTGCGTCGGCTCGTCCAGCACGATCACCCGCTCGTCACCCAGCAGTGCCTGCGCGAGCCCGAGCCGTTGGAGATTGCCCTTCGAGAGCTGGCGCGCCCGCTTGGTCCGGTGCTCCTCCAGCCCCAGCGACTCCATCACTGACTCCACGCGCTCGTCCAGCGCATGTGCGGGCACGCCGGCGAGGATGCCGTACCGACGGAGCGCGTCCGTCACGCGCCAGGTCGGCGGAATGTTGACGAGCTCGGAGAGATAGCTCACCCCGTGCCGTTCCACGTAGCGACGCGGATCGAGCCCCTCGATGCTCACGAGGCCGGAGCTCGGACCAAGGAATCCGAGCAGCAGCGAGATCAGCGTGCTCTTGCCGGCGCCATTCGGTCCGGCGAGCCCGAAGACTTCACCGGTGCGAATCTCGAGGGAGAAATCCTCGAGCGCACGAACCTCACGGCCCCTCCAGCTCGTGTAGCGCTTGCCGACGTGATCGAAGACGATCATTCCGGTGCCGCTAGGGCGACACCGGTGTGGGCTGGTAGCCAGGCGGATACTGCTGCCCCGGCTGCGGGACGGTGGCCGGCGCGCCGGGCACCGCGCCCTGGGGCGGCACGCAGCCTGTCCACGACCCGCTCCCCGCCCGCTGGATGAACTTCATCCCCTCGGGCACTCGGCCGAGCCGGATGAGCGAGCAGCCGAGGTAGCCGAGGGCCAGCCGGTCGCTGGTGTCGGCCTGCACGGCGCGGAGATAGAACCGGCGCGCGCCGTCGTAGTTCTGCTGCGCGAACGACACCGAGGCCAGCTCGCGTAGCGCGAGCGCGTTCGTCGGCCCGAGCGACACCGCCTTCACCGCCTCTTCCTGCGCCGTCTGCAGCCGCCCCGTCTCGCGCGCCATGCGCGCCAGGTAGACGTGCGGCATGGGATCGTCCGGCGTGTCCTTCGTCGCCTTGATGAATGCCCCGGCCGCTGCTTCACGGCGCCCTTCGCGATACGCGACGACGCCCTGCTCGTACGCCGCGCTGCTGCCGCGTCCCGCCAGCGCGTACCAGGCGATGCCACCGACGATCAGGAGCGCGACGACACCGAGCACCGGCACCAGCCAGCCGGGTCGTCCGGCCCGTTGCACGGGCACCGGTGTCGGTTGCGTGCCGGCCATGTTCGCGGCGCGCGCGGGCACGCTGTCGAGCGGCGCCGTGGGAGCGCGCGATGCACCAGCCACGGCAGCGGCGGCCGCCGCGCCGCCCGGCGCGAAGGTGCTCGATGCAGGCGTCGCGCCCATCAGCCCCGCTTCGAGCTTGAGAAACGCGTCGCGCGCTGCGTTGATGTCCGCTTCCGTGGGCTGATAATCGGTTCGTGCGGCGCGTTCGCGCACGGCGTGGAACTCCGCCAGCGCGTTCGCCTGCTCGAGCTGCAGGAAGTGCCGCTGACGCAGCTCGCGAATGAGCATCTGCCCCGACAGCGCAGAGCCGCCGACGAGGGAGCGAAGCCCCGTCTCCACGGCCGTCCACGCTTCGATCAGATCCGCCGCCACGTCCTCACTGCTGCGCGAGGTGCCGAGCCGGGCCACCAGTGGGCGCGCGGCGTTCAGCGCCTCGAGGGCAGCCCGTTGCGCGCTGCTCATCGCACGATGCGCAGCAATCCCGCGTCCGCACTGGCGCGGACGAACAGCTCGGCATCGTGGTGCGGCACCCGTACCCCCGTTTCGCGGTAGGTGCGCTTGGACATGCGCACCATGAACTCGTTCGTCGTGCGGTCCTGCAGTCCCTCTACGTCCACATCGCGCAGCGAGCGCACGATCTCCTCCCACGAGCCCGTGACGCGGTGGCCGTCGCGGGTGAGCACGGTATGCATGTCGCGCTCCAGCTCCGGCGCGACTTCCGCCCGCGTATCGGCGAGGGAGGTGAGCAGCGTGCCGAAGAGCTCGAGCTGGCCGCGCGCGACCTCCACGTCTCCCGACTCGCCGAGCGCGCCGTCGACCTCGAGGAACAGCTCGTCGATGTCGTCCATCTCGCCCCCGAGCTCCGTGAGCCGATCTTCCCACGGCTTCAGCTCGGGCGCGTGCTCGTCGAGCTTGTGCGCCGCGCGCTTCAGCTCGATCAGCCGCCAGATCCCCAGCTCGTCCCAGTGATCCTCCGGCGACGTGCGCTCGAAGTGATAGAGCGACGCGTCGTAGTCCCCGCGATCGTACTGGATGTTGGCCAGGTAGATCCGCGCTTCCATGTGGTCGTTGTCGGCCTGGAGCGACCGGCGCAGCGATGCGACCGCGGCGTCATCGTCACCCAGGCGGTGCTGCGCATAGCCGACGCAGGCGATCGCTTCCGCGCTGTCCGGGGCCTGCTGGACGGCGACCTCGAAGAATTCGAGCGCCCCGCCAAACAGTTCGCGACGGTCGCGCGACGAGGCCTCGCGGAAGATGGCACGCCCGATCTGGAGCATCAGATCCAGATCGTCGGCGTATCCCAGCTCCAGCGTCCGGCGAAAGCAGCGCAGGCCGGCCTCCTCGAGGCCGAACTTGAGGAGCGTCTCGCCGAGCCCCGCGAGCGCGTCCTCGTGCTCGGGCTCGAGGACGAGCGCCTCCTCGAAGCTGCGGCGCGCCCAGGCGAACTCCTCGCGCGCGAGGCGGGCATATCCCACACCGATGTGCAGCTCGACCGAGTTCGGGTAGAGCGTGAGCCCTTCGCGCAGCACGGCGAGGGCGTCGTC
>DASSIC010000384.1:0-3648 GCA_035692325.1 Gemmatimonadaceae bacterium
GGCATCGTGCTGCGTGAAGGAGTGTACGCCGCCGTGGCCGGTCCGAACCTGGAGACGCGCGCCGAATACCGGATGCTGCGCACGCTGGGCGCCGACGTCGTTGGGATGAGCACGGTGCCCGAGGTGATCGTCGCGCTTCACGCCGGCATGCGCGTGCTCGGTCTCTCGATCATCACGGACCAGTGCCTGCCCGACGCGCTCGAGCCGGCGGAGATGGCGACGATCGTCGCCACCGCGGGGCGCGCCGAGCCGAAGCTCACCGCGCTCGTGCGCGGCGTGCTGGAGCGACTGTGACCGCCACGGACGTGACGAACCGACATTTCGCGCCGGTCCCGGCCGACCTGACTGCCGACGCGCTCGAGGTGGAGCTGCTGGAGCGCTGGCGCGAGGAGGGGCTGTTCGCCCAGACCATCGCCGCGCGCATGGGCGCCGAGCCGTACGTGTTCTTCGAGGGCCCGCCGACGGCGAACGGCAAGCCCGGGATCCATCACGTCTTCGCGCGCACGGTGAAGGACCTGTTCTGCCGGCATCGCGCGATGAAGGGCTACTTCGTCGATCGCAAGGCGGGATGGGACACCCACGGCCTGCCGGTCGAGATCGAGGTGGAGAAGCGGCTCGGCATCCGCGGCAAGGAGGACATCGAGAAGATCGGCGTGGCCGAGTTCAACCGGCTGTGCCGCGAGAGCGTGTTCACGTATCGCGAGGACTGGCAGAAGCTGAGCGAGCGGATGGCGTACTGGCTCGACTACGAGCATCCGTACGTCACCTACGAGCCCGCGTACGTGGAGAGCGTGTGGTGGGCGCTCGCGACCCTGTTCGCGAAGCAGCTGCTCTATCGCGGCCACAAGATCCTGCCGTACTGCCCACGCTGCGGGACGGCGCTGTCCAGCCACGAAGTCGCGCAGGGCTACGAGGACGTGGACGATCCGAGCGTGTACATCGCGCTCGACCTCGGCTCGGTGGGCGGCGCGGTCGTCGACGATGCGGCGGGAATGCCCGGCCGCACGGCGCGACGCATTCTCGTCTGGACGACGACGCCATGGACGCTGGTGTCCAACGCGGCGCTCGCGGTGAGTCCCGAGCTCGCGTACGTGGAGCTCGTGAAGACGGGAAGCCCTGACACCCGCACGATCATCCTGGCCGAAGCGCGCGCGCGCGCGGTGCTCGGCGAGGACTACGAGACGCGCTGGACCCAGGTGGCGACGATGACCGGCGCCGATCTGGTGGGGGCGCGCTACCGTCGCCCGCTCGACTGGCTGCCGTACCCGGAGGGGACGAATCACGAGATCGTCGTGGGCGAGCGCTTCGTGAGCGCCGACGACGGCTCCGGCGTCGTGCACATGTCGCCCGCCTTCGGCGCCGACGACTATGCGGCGGGGCGGCGGCACAATCTCGCCTTCCTGCAGCCGGTGGACGGGCGTGGGCGCTTCCCGGTGGACATGCCGGTGGCCGGCGGGATGTTCGTGAAGGAGGCCGATGCACCGCTGATCGAGGAGCTGAAGCGGCGCGGGATCCTCTGGAAGGCGGGAACGATCACGCACTCGTATCCGCACTGCTGGCGCTGCGGCACGCCGCTGCTGTACTACGCCCGCACCTCCTGGTTCGTGCGCACCTCGTCGTACAAGGACGAGATGCTCGCTCGGAACGCGCAGATCAACTGGAACCCCCCCGAGGTGGGTGAGGGCCGGTTCGGCGAATGGCTGGAGAACAACATCGACTGGGCGGTGTCGCGCGATCGCTACTGGGGCACGCCCCTGCCGCTGTGGATCTGCGACCAGGACGCCGAGCACATCGAGGCGATCGGCAGCTACTCCGACCTGGCGGCGCGGTCGGGTGCGCCGCTGCCGGCCGACTTCGACCCGCACAAGCCGCACGTGGACGGCTACTCGTGGGCCTGCACCGTGAACGGCTGCGGCGGCACGATGCGCCGCACGCCGGAGGTGGTGGATGCGTGGTTCGACTCGGGATCGATGCCCTTCGCGCAATGGCATTACCCGTTCGAGAACGCCGACCAGGTCGCGTCGCACTTCCCCGCCGACTACATCGCCGAGGGACAGGATCAGACCCGCGGCTGGTTCTATTCGCTGCTCGCGATCGCCACGGGGCTGGGCGACGCGCTGCCGAGCAATGGCACCGGTACGGCCTCGCCGTATCGCAATGTGGTGGTGAACAATCTCGTGCTCGACGCGGAGGGGAAGAAGATGTCGAAGAGCCGCGGAAACATCGTGGAGCCGTGGGGCGTGTTCGCGCGCCATGGCGTCGATGCGACGCGACTCTTCCTCGTCAGCAGCAGCAAGGTGTGGGAGGAGCGCCGGTTCGACGAGACGATCATCCGCCAGGGGGCTGGGCGGTTTCTCGTCACGCTGCGCAACGTCTACAGCGGGATCTTCGCGCAGTACGCCAACTTCGGCTGGTCGCCCTCGGACACCGACCCCGCGCCCGGCGATCGCCCGGTGCTCGACCGGTGGATCCTGTCGCGCCTCGCCACCGTGGAGCGCCGCGTCGACGAGCTGATGCTCGCCTATGATGCCACTGCCGCGGCACGCGCGCTGATCGAGTTCGTGGACGACGACGTGGCGAACTGGTACGTGCGCCAGTCGCGGGCGCGATTCTGGGCGACCGACAACGTGTTCACGAGCGACACCTCCGCCGCGTTCGCGACGCTGCACGAGGTGCTGGTCGTGGTGTGCCGGCTGCTCGCGCCGTTCGCGCCGTTCATCACCGACCGGATCCATCGCGAGCTCACGGGCGTATCGGTGCACCTCGCGCCCTACGTGCGTCCGATGCCGCCGGCAACCGACGGCGCGCTCGAGCGCGTCATGGAGGCCGTGCGCACGCTCGCGACGCTCGGACGCGGCGCGCGCGAGCAGGCGGGGATCAACGTGCGCCAGCCGCTCGCCCGCATGGTGTGCGTTGCGCCCGGCGTCTCCGATGCGGCGCTGCGCGAGCTGCTGCCGGTGCTGGCGGCGGAGCTCAACATCAAGTCCATCGAGCTGGCGACGAGCGGCGACTCGCTCGTGACGCTCGAAGCGAAGCCGAACTTCCGCGCGCTCGGCAAGAAGTTCGGCAAGAAGACGCCGCTGGCCGCGGACGCGGTGGCGAGCTTCACGAGCGAGCATCTGCGCCGCTTCGAGCTCGGTGACGAGCTCGTGGTGACCGTCGACGGTGAGACGCACGGGCTGGAGCTTGACGACCTGACCATCATTCGACGGGCCTCGAGCTCGCTGGTCGTGCAGGAGCAGCACGGCTTCTTCGCCGCCATCGATCCGGCGATCACGCCGGCGCTGCGCGGGGAAGGGGTGGCACGCGAGGTGATCAGTCGGGTACAGCGTATGCGAAAGGAGGCCGGCCTGGCGGTGAGTGACCGCATCCGCCTCTGGATCGGCGGTGATGCGCTCGTGCGGGAGGCCGCGGAGGCGCATCGCACGTGGATCGCCGATGAAGTGCTCGCCACGACGCTCGTGGTCGGCGAGCCGCAGCACGGGGACAACACGCTGGCGAGGCAGGCCGTGGATCTCGACGGGATCCGCGCCGACCTCGCCCTAACCAAGGACGAGTAGCATGGCCACGTCAGAGAGCGCGACCGCGAAGAACAACGGCAAGGCGAAGCCGATGCCGAAGAAGCAGCTCCAGCACTTCGAGAAGCGG
>DASSIC010000385.1:0-10900 GCA_035692325.1 Gemmatimonadaceae bacterium
GGCTCGTGCTGCGTGCCGCGCGCAACTTCAAGGAGTCGGTCCCGGCGGGCGTCGCGTACGTCGCGCTCGACACGGCCGCGGCGGACTCGAACTACTTCTTCCGTCAGGTCGCCGATCTTCGCGCCGACAGCGCATACGCCCGCGCCGCCGAGCTCGCAGCGCAGGGGATCGCGAAGTACCCGCGCAGCGCGACGCTGTACCTCCAGAAGGCGCAGAACGAGCGCTCTGCCGGGCAGCTCCCGGCTGCCAAGGCCTCGCTCGACCGTGCGCTCGAGGTAGACCCCAAGATCTCCGGCGCGAATCAGCTGAAGGCCTACATCTGCAACGACATGGGCGACGTCGCCTGCGTCGTGACCGCCTTCAAGGCCGACGTTGCCGCCGACGCATCGAACAAGGAGCGCGACGCGGCGTTGATTCTCAGCTTCGGCCAGGCGGCCTACAAGAAGGGCGTGGAGTCCAAGAAGCCCGAGGACTTCCAGAACGCCGTGCTCCTGCTCAAGGCGTCCGACGAGATCAACGCGAGCCCGGCGGCGGCATTCCTCACCGCGGTCTCCGGTTTCTCGCTGGTGCAGCACTACGGCACGGCGCTCCAGAGCTCCAAGACCTGCGCCGACGCCAAGGCGGGCCAGGATGCGCTGCTGCTCGTGAACACCTACATGCCGCGCGGTGGCTCCATCAACGCCGAAGCGGCGAAGCAGATTCTCGGCGCCGTGCCGCAGTACCAGGCATTCTTCGACGGCTCGGCGAAGAAATACTGCAAGTAACTGCTTGTGAACGGTGAACCGTGAACGGTGAACCGTAGAAGCGTTGAAGGGCACACCAGACTCGGTCCGGTGTGCCCTTCACGCATCTCACCGTTCACCGTTCACCGTTCACCGTTCACCGTTCACGGCCTACACCGGAATCTCTTCGCCCGGAAGATGTTGCACATGTACGAGCAGATCCGCCCGCCGGGCGCGGTAGTCGCACACCGTGGCCTCGACCCCTTCGCCGTCCAGGTTCACGCTCAGCGGTTCGGTGCCGGTAACCTTGAGCCAGGGGAGCTGCGCGTAGTGCACGCCCGGCAGCCCGACGTGCTCGCCCTTCTTCACCTGGAGCGACAGCATCGCAAAGTCGCGGCGCGACATGGCCTCGATCACGCAGAGGTCCAGCAGGCCATCCGTGACGCTGGCGTCGGGGGTCATCATCGTGCCCCCTCCGGTCACTCGCGCGCTGCCGACCGCGAACGCGAGGAAATCCACGTCCAGGTCGAAGCCGGCGCTCGAGAACGACGCGTGGCGTGATTGATCGCCGGCGAGCTTCCGGATCGCCGTGATGGCGTAGGCCAGCGGGCCCAGCGAAGCCTTGAAGTCGGCCGGCGTCTCCGCGGTCGCCTCGGCGCCCACACCGCCGGTGGAGACGTTGAGGAACCGCCGCCCGTTCATCGACGCCGTGTCGATGCGCACGGGCTTGCGACGCAGGATAACATCCATGGCATGATCCGCGTCCTCCGGAATCCCCGTCTGCCGTGCGAAGTCGTTGGCCGTGCCGAGCGGCACGACCCCCAGGGGGACATCACGCCCGTCGAGGCCGTTGACCACCTCATTGAGCGTTCCGTCGCCGCCGCAGGCCACCACGACGTCAGTGCCGCGATCGGCGGCGTCCGCGGCGAGCGCTTCGGCGTCACCGGCGTTCCAGGTGATCCGGACGTCCACCGCATGTCCCCGCTCACGCACCCACGACACCATCTGTCGCAGGTCCGCGTGATCGGCGCGCGCGCCATGAACGACGTACGTGATGTGCTTGCGAAAGGGTGGCATGCCGCGAGTACGGGCTGGAACGGAGAGGCGGGACTGCCGCCTCGAGCGAGTGCCGAATAGTATGCGTGGCCGCACGCTGAACGTCACCCACCCATCCACGCACGCGTGGGATTCGGCGTATCACGCGCCGGTCCTGGTGGCACCGGTCGTGGAGCTGTTCGCCGGCGCATCGCTCGTGCTCGACGGGACGCTCGGCGGTGGGGGGCACAGTGCAGCCCTCCTCGACGCGGGCGTGGGGCGCGTGATCGGCATCGACCGCGACGCGGAGGCGCTGGCGGCGGCGACGGCCCGCCTGCACGCGGCCGTGGAAGCGGGGCGCTTCACCGCGATGCGAGGCAACTACGCGGCGCTCGACGCGCTCCCGCTGGACGATCTGCTCTTCAACGGAATCCTGCTCGACCTTGGCATCTCTTCACATCAGATCGACGACGCCACGCGCGGCTTCTCCTTCCGCGAAGGGGCACCGCTCGACATGCGCATGGGATTGGACGCCACTCGCACCGCCGCGGAGCTGCTCGACGAGGCGGACGAGGGCGAGCTGATGACCATCTTCCGCGAGTACGGCGACGAGCCACGCGCCGGCCGCCTGGCGCGCGAGGTCGTGCGCCGCCGCGCGACACGTCCCTTCGTGACGAGCGACGACTTCGTCGGCGCCATCCGCGGCGCGCTCGGTCCGCGCTCCGGAGCGCCCGACTTCGCGCGTCTCTTCCAGGCGGTGCGCATCGCGGTGAACGAGGAGCTGTCGGGGCTCGAGCGCGCCCTCCCCGCGCTGCGCGATCGCCTGGCCCCCGGCGGAGTGCTCGCGATCATGGCCTACCACTCCGGAGAGGATCGCCTGGTGAAACACGCGTTCCGCGATTGGAGCGAAGACTGCGTGTGCCCCCCGAAGCACCCGATGTGCACATGCGGAGGCGGGCACGCACTGGGCGTCGTGCTGACGAAGCGCGCGATCGTCGCGACGCCCGAGGAAGTGGCCCACAATCCGCGCGCCCGCAGCGCGAAGCTCCGCGCATGGCGAAGGGCAGAGTAGCGGGGCGGAGCGGGGGACGGCTGCGGTTCGTCCTGCTGCTGTTCGGTTTCCTCATCATCGCCGTAGGCGTCATTCTGCGGCGCAGCTATGGCATCGCGGCGGCGCGCGAGATCCAGGAGCTGGACGCGCGCCGCGCGGCGCTCGTGGCCGAGCGGCTTCGACTCGAGGGGGAGGTCCGCGCCGCGGCGAGCCGCGCCACCCTTCAGCCGATTGCCGAACAGCGACTGCACATGCGCGTTCCCGCCGACAGCCAGGTCATCATCCTTCCTCGCACCACGAATGAAAGGCCCTAGCCGCGTCGGTCTCGTGCATCTGGGGCTGGCGCTCTTCGCGCTCGCCGTGGTCGGCAAGTCGGCCAAGGTGCAGCTCTGGCAGGGGCGCACCTGGGCAGCGAGCGCCGTGCGACAGCAGAGCACGGAGCGGGTGATCCCCGCGCCGCGCGGCGAAATCCTCGATGCGGCGGGCGAGACGCTGGCGCAGAGCCGCGAGACGGTGAAGCTCGACGTTGCGCCGCAGGAGCTGAAGAACCGCCGGGCGCTGCGCGAGGCGCTGACCGCGGCAGGCGTGCCCGCGCCGATGGTGGCGCGCGCGGTGGATCCGACGCGCAAATGGGTGGAGCTCCCCGGCCGCCATGTCGCGTCGAGCGTCGCGAAGATCTCGGCGATGCGCGGGGTGTACACGACGCCCGTCATCGAGCGGGCGTACGCATCGAGCGACGGGCTGCGCCGGATCATCGGCCGAGTGGATGCCGATGGCCGCGCCGTGGACGGCGTCGAGCTCGCGCTCGATTCCATCCTGCGCGGCGTGCCCGGCTCGGCGACGGTGATGCGCGACGCGCGCGGCCGGAAGTTCGAGTCCCCCGCCGCGGGGGGAACGGCGCCGGTGAGCGGGAACACGGTCATGCTCACGATCAACCACGAGCTTCAGGAGATCGCCGAGCGTGCGCTCGCCGATGCGGTGACGAAGATGAGCGCCGAAGGGGGCGACGTCGTCGTGCTGGATCCGTCGGGAGGCGAGATCCTCGCCATGGCGAGCCAGCGGCAGGATCCGCGCGCCACCGCCGCGACCGCGCTCACCGAGCCGTACGAGCCCGGCTCCACGATGAAGCCGTTCATCGCCGCGACGCTGCTGGAGAAGGGGCGCGCGCGTGAAACGGACGTCGTGAACACGTTCAACGGACAGCTCACGATCAACGGCCGGACGATCAACGACGAGCACCGCGCACCGCGCCTCAATCTCGCCGAGGTGATCCGGTTTTCGAGCAACGTCGGCATCGTGCAGTTCGCCGAGCGGCTCTCGCCGCGCGAGGAGTTCGAAGCGCTGCGCGACTTCGGCTTCGGCACCGCGACCGGCGTGCCCTATCCGGTCGAGGCGTCCGGCACCCTGCGCGAGCCGGCCCGGTGGTCGACGCAGTCCGCCAACTCGATGGCGATGGGCTACGAAGTGGCCGTGACACCGCTGCAGCTTGCGGCGGCGTACGTGGCGCTGGCCAACGACGGCGAGCTGCTGGAGCCGGCGCTCGTGAGGGAAGTGCGCGCGCCCGATGGACGGGTACTCTACCGGCACGAGCGGCGTGTCGTGCGCCGAGTGGTGTCGCCCGCGGTGGCGCGGCGCGTGCGTACGATGCTGCTCGGCGTGGTCGAGGGTGGCACCGCGGTCAAGGCGGACCTGGGGAGCTTCTCCCTGGCCGGCAAGACGGGAACGGCGCGCCGGACGGTGCAGGGGCGCTATGCGCTGGGGCAGCACATTCCCACCTTCGTCGGGCTCTTCCCCGCCGAACATCCACAGTTCGTCATCCTCGTGAAGATCGACAACCCACGCGGCGCCTACGTCGGCGGGCTGACCGCCGCGCCCGTCACCAAGGCCGTGCTCGAAGCGGCACTGGCCTCTCGCAACGCGGCGCTCGACCGCGGCTCGCTCGCCGCGACGCAGCGAGACCGGCCGGCCGATTCGGTGAAGTCGTCGCGGCGGGTGGCGACGACTGCGCGCGCCACGCCCGACAGCGCCCTCCCGGTGACGGCGGATGACGATTCCGCCGGTTCGACGCCGTTCGTCGCGATGCTGCCGTCGCCGCCGCCCCCGCGGATCGTGCCGGTCCCGCCACGGGCCGTGCCCGACGTGCGGGGCATGCCGGCGCGACAGGCGGCGCGAGCGCTACATCGCGCCGGGTTCCGCGTGCAGCTCGCTCCAGGTATGCCGGGGACGACGATGCCCGCCGCCGGCACCGTCGCACCGGCCGGATCCATCGTGCGCCTGGCGGCCGCTCCGTGAGCGCCGTCCTGATGGCGCCGATCGCCGACGCACTGCGCGAGGCCGGACTGCTCGAGGCGGTCCGCGGTGAATTGCCGCGCGCGGTGACCACCGTGTCCGACGACAGCCGTGCGATGCGCGAGGGTGCGCTCTTTCTCGCCGTGCGCGGGACGGAGCGCGATGGCCACGACTACCTCGACGCCGCGGCCGCCGCCGGTGCGGTGGCCGCGCTGGTCGCCGATCCGACGCGCACCACGCTCCCCGCGCTCGTGGTCAAGGATACGCGCCGCGCCGCGGCCGTCGCGGCATCCGCGTTCTACGGCTTTCCCGCGCGACAGCTCCGCCTCGTCGGCGTCACGGGCACCAATGGCAAGACGACCACCGTGGGCATGCTGCGCCACTTGCTCGACGAGCCGTCGGCGCGTGCCGCCTCCATCGGCACGCTGGGCATTCTCGTCGGCAGCGAGGGCGAGCCGATGGAGGGTGGAAGCGGCCTCACGACGCCGGGTCCGGTCGAGCTCCAGCGGGTGCTGCGCGCCCTGTACGATCAGGGCGTGCGAACGGTGGCGATGGAGACCTCGTCCCACGCGCTGCATCAGAAGCGGGTGGAAGGGCTGCGCTTCGACGCCGCGGTGTTCACGAACCTCACGCGCGACCATCTCGATTATCACGTCACGATGGAAGCGTACCTCGCCGCGAAGGCGCTCCTCATCGGTCTGCTCACGGACGATGGGGCTGCCGTCGTCAACGCCGACGATCCGGCATGGGCGTCGCTCCCCGCCGCGCGGCGCACGGTCACGTTCGGCCTCGAGCGAGCGGGCGACGTGCGCGCCGTCGGCGTGCGGTTCTCGCCCCGCGGGAGCGACTGGTCGCTTCAGGTCGAGGGACAGCGGCATCATGTCGGACTGCCGCTGATCGGCGACTTCAACATCGCCAACGCCCTGGCCGCGGGGGCGGCGGCGTGGTCGCTGGGCATTCCGGGCACCGAGGTGGCGGCGCGCCTGTCGACGATGCCGCAGGTGCCGGGGCGACTGGAGATCCTGCACGAACGCCCGACCGTGCTCCGCGACTACGCCCACACGCCGGACGCGCTGGAGCGCGCCCTCGCCGCCGTGCGCCCGTTCACGACGGGGGCGCTCACCGTGGTGTTCGGCTGCGGCGGCGACCGCGATCGCGGCAAGCGCCCGGAGATGGGCCGCATCGCCGAAGCAGGCGCCGATCGCGCCATCGTGACGAGCGACAATCCACGCACGGAAGATCCGGAGCGCATCCTCGACGACATCGAGACCGGGATGACGCATGGCCGCCACGAGCGAATCGAGGATCGTCGCACGGCGATTGCGCATGCCATCGCCGCCGCGGGCGAGGACGATGTGATCCTCCTCGCTGGCAAGGGACACGAGACGTACCAGATTCGCGGAACCGTGAAATACCCATTCGACGAGCGCGCGATCGTGCGCGAGATCATAGCCGACGGAGTGACCTGATGGCCGATGCCACGACCCCGCAAGCGAGCGCGCTCGCGCAGCCGCCCTTCTGGACGCTCGACCGCATCGCCGAGGCGCTCGGCACCGGCCAGCGTGGCGCGACGAAGGTGGCGCGCATCTCCACCGACACGCGCACTGTCGGCCCGGGCGACGCCTTTCTCGCGCTCAAGGGCGAGAGCTTCGACGCGCACGACTTCCTTGCCGACGCGGTGAAGAAGGGGGCGACGACGCTGATCGTTCACGACGCGGCGCGCGCCGCGGGGTTGGACGTGCCGCTGTTCGCCGTCCCCGATACACTCGCCGCGCTTGGCGCGCTGGGCCGCTACCGCCGCCGAGCGTGGGGCAAGCCGGTGGTGGGGGTGGTGGGCACGAACGGCAAGACGAGCACGAAGGAGCTGCTGCGCGCCGCACTCGGCGGCGCGCTGCGCGTGCACGCCACCGTGGGGAACTACAACAATCTCGTCGGCGTGCCACTCACGCTGTTCGCGCTCCCCGACGACGCCGACATCGCCGTGATCGAGATGGGCACCAACCAGCCGGGCGAGGTCGCCACGCTGCGTGCGATCGTCGAACCCGACGTCGTGGTGGTGACGTCGATCGCCGAAGAGCACCTGGAAGGGCTCGGCGATCTCGCCGGCGTGCTGAAGGAGGAGGTCTCGGCGTGCGACGGCGTGGCGCTGGCCGTGGTGCCGGCGTCGCAGCCGGAGATTGCGGAGGCGGCTCGTCCGCGGGCGAAGCGGACGATCAGCACGGGCCTCGACGCCGGCGATCTGCGACCAGATGCCTGGGGCGTGGAACCGGATGGTCGCGGCTGGGTGGAGATCGACGAGGTGCGCGTGCTCGTACCGCTCCGCGGCGTGCACAACCTGCGCAATGCGATGCTCGCGCTCGCTGTCGCGCGCGAGCGCGGCGTGCCGATGCGCGATGCGGCGCGGTCCATCGCCGTGATGCCGGCGCCGCCGATGCGCGTGCACTTCGAGACCTGCGGCGCGGCGACGATCATCAACGACGCCTACAACTCGAATCCGGGATCGGCGCGCGTGGCGCTGGAGCTGCTGGAGCACGCCGGTGCCGGGCGTCAGCGCGTCGCGGTGCTCGGCACCATGCTCGAGCTCGGAATGCAGGCGGACCGGCTGCACGACGACGTCGCGCGCGCGGCACTCGCATCGCCCATCGAGCTCGTCGTTGGCGTGGGCGCCTATGCCGATGCGCTGGCCCGCGTCGCGCCGGGCGATCCGCGCGTCGCGGCGGGCGCGGATCCGGAAGCGGCATGGAACGCCGTCCGTTCGCGCCTCCGCCCCGACGCGATTATCCTGCTCAAGGGCTCGCGCGGAGTTCGCCTCGAGCGCCTCGTTCCCGTCATCTCGGAGTGGGCGTCCGCTCGCTGACCACCGCTGCCATCCGCTGGCTCACGTTCTTCGCCCGGGTCACTTGCTCTACTACCTGTTCGAACCGCTGATTCCGACGTTCCACGTCCTGAACGTCTTCACGTACATCACCTTCCGCGCGGCGGGCGCGGTGGTGACGGCGATTCTGCTCAGCTTCATGATCGGGCCGACGATCCTGCGGCGGCTCAATGCGGCGGCAAATTATCAGGTGGTGCGCGAAGGCACCCCGGATTCGCACGCGATCAAGGGGAAGACGCCGACGATGGGCGGGCTGATCTTCCTCTTCTCGGCGCTCGTCGCCACGCTGCTGTGGGCGCGCATCTTCAGCCATTACGTGATGATCGCCATCGCCGTGACGGCGTGGATGGGGGCGATCGGCTTCCTGGACGACATGCTGAAGCTCAAGCAGAAGCGCCTCGGCCTGAAGAACGAAGGGCTGGTGGAGCGCAACAAGCTGTTCGGCCAGGTCTTCATCGGTCTCGCCCTCGGCTTCTATCTCGCCTATTACCCGCTCTCGCCGAACCTGCCGGGCGCGTCCATCACGCTGCCGTTCTACAAGTATCTGCTCGTCGTGTTCACGGTGCCGGTGTTCTACGTGCTGTTCGTGACGTTCATCCTCACCGGTGTCAGCAACGCCGTGAACCTCACCGACGGCCTCGACGGCCTCGCGGCGGGGCTCTCGGCGATCGCCTTCGCGGTGATGGCGGTGTTCGCCTATCTCATCGGGCGCGTCGACGCGAGCCGCTACCTCGGCATCTTCTATCTCCAGCACGCCGGCGAGCTCACGATCTTCTGCGCCGCCATGATGGGGGCGCTGATCGGCTTCCTCTGGTACAACACCTTCCCGGCGCAGGTCTTCATGGGCGACACCGGCTCGCTCGCCCTGGGTGGGGCGCTGGGCGCCGTGGCGATCATGCTCAAGTCCGAGTTCCTGCTCATCTTCGTCGGCATCGTGTTCATCGCCGAAACGGTGTCGGTGCTGCTCCAGCGGTTCGTGTTCAAGTACCATCGACGGAAGCACGGACTCGAATACGCGCAGCAGCACCGCGTCTTCAAACGCGCGCCCCTGCATCATCACTTCGAGGTGAAGGGGTGGAGCGAGCAGCAGGTGGTGGTGCGCTTCTGGATCATCGGGATCATCGGCGCGTTCCTCGCGCTCAGCACGCTGAAGCTGCGCTAGCATGCCAGTCCGCTCCCTGACCGAAGCGCTGCCGGCCGCGTGGACACGCGGCGAGATCAGCGTGCTCGGGCTCGCGCGCAGCGGGCGCGCCGCGGCCGAGCTGCTCCGCCGCGCCGGTGCGGACGTCTACGCGAGCGACGCCGGCACCGGCGACGCCGTGGACCACGCGGCGACCGCGCTGGACAAGCTCGGCGTCGCGGTACAGCGTGGCGGCCACGATCTCGTGCGTATCGCGAAGAGTGCGCTCGTCGTCGCGAGCCCCGGCATCTCCCCGGACGCGCCGCCGCTCGCCGCCGCGCGTGATGCCGGCGTGCCGATCGTCGGGGAGCTCGAGGTGGCGCTGCACTTCCTGCCGCACCAGCGCTACGTGGCCATCACCGGCACCAACGGCAAGACGACGACGACCGCGATCGCCCACAAGCTGCTCGAGGGGCTGGGCTACGATGCCGTGGCCGCCGGGAACATCGGCACGCCGCTGGCCGAGGTAGCGCTGCGCGCGAAGCAGCCAGACTGGATCGCGCTCGAGACGTCGTCGTTCCAGCTGCACGACACGCCGAGCATCGCACCCACCGCGGGCATCCTGACCAACCTGTCCGCGAACCACCTGGATCGGTACGAGGGCGTCGCCGAGTACTTCGGCGACAAGGCGCGGCTGTTCCGGAACGCGAACGAGCACTCCGTGTGGGTGAGCAACGCCGACGACGCCGAGGTCCAGGCGATGGTGCGGGGCGTGCGCGGCACGCATCTGCGGTTCACGACGGGGAGTGGTGCCGCGGACGGCTACTTCGATCGCGCGCGGGTGCAGCTCGTCGTGCTCGGCGCGCCCTTGATCGATCGACAGGATCTCGTGCTGCTCGGCGATCACAACGTGGCCAACGCGCTGGCCGCGGCGCTGGCGGTGATGGGTGCCGACGAGGCGCACCGCACCGACGACGCCCGCGCCCGCGTGGCCGACGCCCTGCGTCGCTTCCGCGCCCTCGAGCATCGTATCGAGCCGGCGGGGCGCTACCGCGACGTCGAGTGGATCAACGACTCCAAGTCCACCAATGTCGCCTCCACGCTCGTGGCATTGCGTGGGATGCAGCGGCCCACCGTCCTCCTGCTCGGCGGGCGGCACAAGGGCGAGCCGTACGCTGCGCTGGCGGACGAGCTGCGCCGGACCGTGAAGCTCGTCGTCGCGTACGGCGAAGCGGCGCCGCTCGTGGAAGAGGACCTCGGCGACGTCGTGCCGGTGGCGCGGCTCGGTTCGTCGTTCGACGAAGTGCTGGCGCGCGCGCGCGATGCGGCCGCCCCCGGCGACGCCGTGCTGCTGTCTCCCGCCTGCTCCAGCTACGACATGTTCGACAACTACGAGGAGCGCGGCCGCACCTTCAAGCGACTCGCCGCCGAGCTCGGGGCAGGGACGTAGTGGCGACCGCGGCGAGCGCGCGCGAGCGTCCGCACGCGGTGGCGCAGCTTCGCGAGCGCTGGCGCATGGGCTCGGAGGCGCGCGGCCTCGTGGTGGTGACGGCGGCGCTCCTCGCCTTCGGACTGGCCGTGCTCTACAGCGCGAGCGCGATCGTCGCCATGCAGGAAGGACGCAACAGCTGGTACTACATCGCGCGGCAGGCGAGCGGCGTGCTCGCCGGGATCATCGCCTTCGCCATCGCCGCCAAGCTGCCGGCGGAGAAGTGGCAGGAGTGGGCGTGGCCGCTGATGTACGTCGCCATCGCGTCGCTCTTTCTGTGCCTCGTGCTCCCCGAGCGCATCGCGCCGCGCATCAACGG
>DASSIC010000386.1:0-2612 GCA_035692325.1 Gemmatimonadaceae bacterium
CTCCTGCGGCGATGGTGGCGCCGCTCGCGCGCGTGGTGCGGCTCGCCACGGCGGCGCGCGCGGGTGCACGGTGTGGAGAAGCGGGGTGCGCGTCCCTCGCGTTCGGCGCGGACATGCCGACAGGCGACCTGGTGGCAACGCTCGAGACCACGCTCCGCCGCGCCAAGGCGGCACTGCTCGCCGCGGCGGGTGTGCAGCTCGAGGCAACGGCGCCGCGCGATCTGGCCGCGGTGAGCGATTCCGTTCCCGTGACGATCATGCTGTACAACCAGGGGGCGAGCGACGTCACGCTCGAAGGTGCGCGGGCGTGGACGATGGGGAGCGTGGCGCCGGTGATGACCGCCGGGCCGGGGCTGGTGACCGCAGACAGCGCGGGGCGAGTGACCGTGTCCGTGTCGCCGCCGACGGCGACCATTCCCTGGTGGCTGGCCATCGGCCGCCGCGGCGACGTGTTCGTGCCGGCGGGGGACGGCAGCACGGCGGCGGAGAACATCGCCATCGGTGAGGATCGGATCGCCGAGACGCAGGCGGAGGCGGACCTGCGCATCGCCGGCGTACCGTTCAGAACGTCGGTGGGGCCGATCATCTATCGCTTCGCCGACCCGGCGCGCGGTGAGCGGCGCCGCCCGCTCGCGGCGGTGCCCGCCGTGAACGTGCTGCTCGACGACGAGGTGGAGTATGCGCGGGCCGGCGTATCGTTCGACCGGCAATACGCCGTGCATCTCAACTCGACGACCACCGCGCCTCGCAGCGTGAGCGTGGCGCTCACGCTGCCGGCGGGGTTGCGCGCCGATTCGACGGTGCGCCGCGCGGCGCTCGTACCGTTCGGCTCGGCCACGCTCACCGTCCGGGTGCGCGGCACGCTTCCGACCGGGCGGCACATGATCAGTGCGACCGCCACGAGCGGCGGCGAGACGTTCGCGTCGGGATTCGTACCGCTGAACTACGAGCACATCCGCCCCCTGCGCTACTACCGGGCAGCCGCGGTGCAGATCGAGGCGGTGGACGCCGCGCTCCCGAAGAACGCGACGATCGCCTACATCCCGGGTGTCGGCGACAACGTGGCGCCGATGCTCTCGCAGCTCGGCGTCGCCGTGACGCTGATCGCGCCCGAGCAGCTCGAGCACACGCCGCTGTCGCGGTTCGGCGCGGTGGTCGTGGGGCCGCGTGCCTTTGCCGCGAGCAGGGTGCTGGCGATGCAGGCGGGGCGGCTGCAGGACTACGCGCGCGCCGGCGGCACTGTCGTGGTGCAATACGGGCAGCAGGAGATCCAGGCGCCGGGAATCCTGCCCTACCCCGTGACGCTCGCGCGCACGGCCGAGCGGGTGACGGACGAGACGGCGCCGGTGCGCGTGCTCGCGCCGGCGGATCCGCTGCTGGCGTTTCCCAACCGGATCGGCGAAAGCGACTTCGCGCACTGGGTCCAGGAACGCGCCGTGTACATGCCGAGTTCGTTCGATCCACACTATCGCGCGCTGCTGGCGATGCACGATCCCGGCGAACCGGACAACCGCTCCGCCGTGCTCGTGGCGCCGCTGGGCAAGGGTGCGTATGTGTACACGACACTGGCGCTCTTCCGGCAGCTGCCGGCGGGGGTGCCAGGAGCGGCGCGGGTCTTTCTCAACCTGCTCGCGGCGGATGGGCGGGGTGCGGCGTTGTCCGGGGCGCAGCCGTAAGCCGACACTCGCTTCGCTCCTGCGGGATGACAGGAACACTCAGAACCTAGAGACCGAATGCCGATCGCCGCTCGCCGAATCCTTGTTTCCGCGCTGCTCATGCTCGTCGCCGCGTGCGGCAAGGGTGACGGGCGCACCGTGCTGACCGTGTACTCGCCGCACGGCAAGGAGCTGCTCGAGTATTACGAGAGGGGATTCGAGACGGCACACCCCGACGTCGACGTGCAGTGGGTGGACATGGGGTCGCAGGAGGTGCTCGACCGGCTGCGCGCGGAGAAGGCGAACCCCCAGGCGGATCTCTGGTTCGGTGCGCCGGCGGAGATCTTCGGGCGCGCGGCGAGCGAAGGGCTGCTCGAGCCGTATACGCCGACGTGGGCCGACAAGGTGCCGGCGGAGGCGCGCGATGCGCAGGGCGCGTGGTTCGGCACGTACATGACGCCGGAGGTCATCGCGTACAACACGCACGCGGTGACGGCGGCCGAGGCCCCGAAGGACTGGGACGAGGTGCTGGACCCGAAGTGGAAGGGGAAGGTGCTGATTCGCGATCCCATCGCGAGCGGTTCGATGCGCGCGATCTTCGGCGCGATCCTCGCGCGCTCGATCGCCCGCACGGGGAACACCGCGGAGGGCTGGGAGTGGCTGCGCAAGCTGGACGCGAACACGAAGGAGTACGTGCTCAACCCGGCGCTGCTCTACCAGAAGCTCGGGCGTGAAGAGGGAACGATCACGCTGTACAACATGCCGGACATCGCCACGCTCGAGGCACGGACGAAGACGCCGGTCGGGTACGTGATTCCCGCGAGCGGGACGCCGTTGCTGGTGGACGCGATCGCCCTCGTGAAGGGGGCGAAGCATCCGGAGCTCGCGAAGCAGTTCTACGAATACGTCTCCACGACGCCGGCGCTGCGTGACGCCGCGGTGAAGTTCCTGCGCATC
>DASSIC010000387.1:0-3335 GCA_035692325.1 Gemmatimonadaceae bacterium
GAGATCGGCGATGAGCGTGAGCGCGGCGAGCACCACGGCGAGCAGCGCAGAGCCCGCGTAGTCGATGGCGTGCGACCGCCGCAGCGACTGCCCCGGAAGCGTCGCGGCAAGGACCACGAGCGACACGATTCCGAGCGGCAGGTTGACGTAGAAGATCCAGCGCCACCCGAGATGCGTCGTGAAGAAGCCGCCGAGAAGGGGGCCGGCGATGCTGGCGAGCCCGAACATCGCCCCGAAGAAGCCCTGATACTTGCCGCGCTCGCGCGGTGTCACGATGTCGCCGACGATCGCCTGGGTCGTGACGTTCAATCCGCCGCCGCCAAGTCCCTGAATGGCGCGAAAGACAATCAGCTGCGTCATGTTGGTGCTGAGCCCGCACAGCGCGGAGCCGGCCAGGAAGATCACGATCGCCGACTGGAGCACGATCTTGCGGCCGTACAGGTCGCCGAGCTTGCCGTACACCGGGGTGACCACCGTCTGCGCGAGCAGGTAGGCCGTCACCACCCAGGCCAGATGCTCCAGCCCACCCAGCTCGCCGACGATCGTGGGCAGTGCGGTGGACACGATCGTGGAGTCCAGCGCCGCGAGGAGCATGACGAGCAACAGGCCGCTGAACGCCACGAGCACCTTGCGGTGATCGAGGGGTGCGGGAGCGGCCTGCGTCGTGATCGGTTCGATGGGTTCGAGTGCTTCCATGTGGCGGTGCGCGGTACAAGGAACGTACCGGTCACGCCCGCGACGGCATGTCGTGCAGGTCCCTCGCCGCGCACGTCCTGCGACAGCGCTAGCCTACGCCTTAGAACAAATGTCCGACGCTGAACTCCACCAGCGCGTCGGAGAAGGTGCGGCCGTGGATCGAGAGCTCCACCGGACCCACGAGCGTGCGGGTGCCGACCGACAACCCTGCGCCAACGACGCGCGACTCGATCGCGTCGCTCACCGTCCGCCCCGCATCGCCGACGTCGCCCCGAACGGTCACGAACACGTTCGACAGCGCCTCCCACTGCAGCGAGGCGCCCGCAGTGGCGGCCGCGAACCCGCTTCGCTCCTGCGGCTTGAAGCCCGCAAAGGGCAGTTGCGACTCCGCGAGCACTGCCGACGGCGTGAGACTGCCGAGGTAGAACCGGTAGTTGAGCGGCGTCGTGCTGTCGGGCGACGTGGCGCCCGCCGCGACGCGCGCGGCGATGGCGAGGCGTGGAGACAGCGGCGTGGACGCACTGCCGGCCATCGACCAGCGTCCGAAGGGCGCGCCGCCACCGGCGGCGCGCTCGTAGCGCGCGCGGAGCGACGTGCCGCGCGTCGCGAAATCCGCCTTGTCGAAGTCGTCCCACCACAGGATGCCCGCCGCACTGGCGAACAGGCGATGCGTCGACGAGTCGAGCACGGCGATCGAGGCGCTGCTGTGCGCGTTCTCGCCCTTGAGCTGGATCCCGAGCCCGCCGGCGCGCGTCGCAGCACCGACGGTCACGTTCGCCGTCGTCACGCGCAGCGTCGCCTCGGCGGCGCGACGCCGGCCGTCGAAGAAGTCGATGGGCGTGGCGAGGTAGGAGAGACTCGTGCCGAGCACCCACTCCGAGCTCAGGGTGCGACCGCGCGCCACGTCGAGCGCGACCCGCGTCTGTTCGCCAAGGCGCAGCGACAACCGCGTCGTGGACGCGAAGCCGAGCACGTGGCGCAGGGTGGCGTCGAACAGGAGCGCGGCGTTGAAGCGATCGTCGTAGCGAAAGCCGACGCCGACGCGGTCGGCGTTGTCGCCCTGCGCAGAGACGAGAGCGACCGTTCCCGAATCGGTGGCGGCGAGCGACCAGCTCACCGTCTCGAACAGGCCGCTCTCGTACACCTGGGTCGTGGCCGCGGTCAGCCGTGAAGGATCGACGACGCTGTTCGGCGCGAGCGCGAGCATGGTGAGCACGAACGCGCGCGCTTCCGGGTTGGCGGCGATGACCCCGGTGGCGGCGATGCGCGTCGGGAGCGCACGCTGGGCGGCGCCGATGCCGCGCGGGCGGCGTGCCGGACCGCCGGTGATGGCGACGATCTCTGCGAGACGTGCGGCAACCGACAGCGTCGCCGAGTCGCCGCGCGCGATCCAGTCGGCGGTGCGGTCGAAGGAGAAGCCATCGAGACCGTCCACGTCGGGGCGGATGTAGACGTCGCAGCGCTTGCGCTCCTCGATCGTGGACTCGACGCCGTGGTAGCCGATCGCCTGGTTCAATACATCGAGCATGGTGCGAAGGCGGCTCGCGTCGAGCAGTGGCTCGCTGACGTCGCTGCAGATCACGAGGTCGGCGCCGAGCGCGCGAGCGTCCTGCGCGGGCAGGCTGCGGACAAGGCCGCCGTCGAGCAGCACTCGGCCGTGGAGGGGCGCGGGTGCGAAGACACTCGGCAGCGACATGCTGGCGCGCATGGCGCTGGCGAGCGAGCCGCTGTCCAGCACGACGGCGTCGCCGGTCGCGATGTCGGTGGCGACGGCGCTGAACGGGATGGGCAGCTTTCGAAAGTCGTGGATGGTCTGCACCGGCCAGGTGAGCCGCGAGAACAGCTCGGCGACGTGCTGGCCGGCGATGACGCCGGAGGGGAGACCGATGCGCCCGTGTCGCATCGGCAGCGAGAGGAGTGTCGGGTTTCCCCTCGCCTGGTCGAACGGCTCCATGTCGCTGCGCGCCGGAGTGTCGATGAACAGCGCGCTCCAGTCGATGGCGTGCACGATCTGCTCGAGGTCCGTTGCGGAGTATCCAGCGGCGTAGAGGCCGCCGACGAGGCTGCCCATGCTGGTGCCGCTGATGGCGTCGATCGGGACGCCGGCGCGCTCGAGTGCGCGCAGCACGCCGATGTGCGCGAGTCCGCGTGCGCCGCCACCACTGAGCGCGAGGCCGATGCGCGGGCCCGGGTGCCGCGGCGGGAGCGACGCCGCGGCGTCCCGCGCCGGCGCCTGCGCGCGTGCGGCGGCGGAGGCCACGAGGGTGAGCAGCACGAAGAACCAACGCGCCGGCGCGCGAACGGACGATCGGGACAAGTGGCCTGGATGATGGGTCACGAGGTTGACGACCGAAGCACCCGCGGCGTCGCGGGGCGTTGCGTCCACGCATCGTCGGTGTGGCGCGTACGCCACACTCGGCGCCTGAACGATGCGCAAATCATTGCGGGACACAGAGCTAGGCCGCATCAAGCCACTCTGCGGTTGGGTCTCCGATTTGCGGCGCCAGGTTCCGATCGGCGTTCGACCGTCGACGTCCTCCCTGCGTCCCCATGATTCCCTCCTCAGACGACCTCGGCCACGGACTCGCGGCCGCACGTGCCGCGCTCGGCCGCGGCGACCGATCGCAGGCCGAGCAACT
>DASSIC010000388.1:0-3859 GCA_035692325.1 Gemmatimonadaceae bacterium
GGCGTACTGCGTGGAGCTCTATCACCTGTACGAGCTGGAGAGCGGGACGGCCACCGACGTGCACCGTCCCGCCCCACTCGTCTAGTCGCGCGCGTGGCGCTGGCAGAAGCGCGTCGTGGGGAGAAGGTCCAGCCTTCCCAAAGTGATGGGGCGCCCGCAGACGAGGCACACCCCGTAGTGTTCCGGCTCGTCGTACAGGAGGCGGAGCGCGGCGTCGATCGCCGCCAGCTCGCGCTGCGCGTGTGCCTCCACGACGCTGTCGTCGTCGCGGCAGACGCCGACGGTGGCACGCGAGGCGAGGTCGTCGCCGAAGCGGCCGTGCTCCTCCGCACCGACCGTCGTGGGCGCGAAGCGGGAGAGCAGTCGCTCGACGCGGGCACGCTCGCTCAGCAGGCGGAGCTCGAAGCGATGCCGTTGGGTGGGGGTCATGACAGGTGCTCCAGGTTGGGCGGCGTCACGGCGCCGCATTCGTCATCGTGACCGGTACCGCCGCGGACGACATGGACCGTCGCGTCTCCGCGTCGTGCTTCACGAGCGCGAGCGCCTCACGCCGGATCAGGATGATGCCGGGCGAGAGGAACGCCCAATATCGACGGAAGCGCGCGCGGGACGCCGCGTCGGTGGTGGCCACGCGCGTCTCGGTGCGCACGCGTGCCGCGCCGGGACCATCGGGCTCCACGGTGATGCTCCACACGATCCTGGCGTAGCCCGGCTCGTGAAAGTCGGCGAAGTCGGTGGCGGGGATGGCGCGAAAGCGCACCGCGCCCTCCCACGGCTTCGTCACCGCTCCGTATACGACCTCGCGTCCCGCGGTCGAAGACAGCAGTCCCCAGCCGATCGTCGTCATCTCGTGCAGGAAGGGCTGGCTCACGTGCGTGGACGGCCGGCGCCGCAGCATGAGCAGCTCCCGCCCGTCGAAGAGCGCGCGCACGACGCGCGAATCGTACAGATCCATCGTGCACGCCGACGCGAACACCGATCCGGCGGGTGCGGCGACGCGCGTCTCGTGCACTTCGCGCACTTCGTATGCGGGCAGGTAGCGGTCGATCGTGCGTTCGGCGCGCGCATCGGACGCACGGGGAAGATGATCGTAGCGCAGCCAGGCGGCGCTGACGTAGAGCAGGTACGCTCCAGCGATGGTGAGCGCGCCCACGGCGGCGAGGCGCGCCATCTGCGGAAGGCGATGATGCGACGGCGCCGGTGGCAGCGCCCTGTCCAGGGCGCGACCGGGTGAGCCGAGGAGCAGCGGAATCGCGACGAGACCGGCGACGGCGAGCCCGATGTCTTCCCACATGCCGAACAGCAGCGGCGCACTCGCGCCGACGAGCGCCCACGCCGCCGGGACGATCAGCACGGATCGCGGCAGCCCGTCAGCCACGAGCAGCAGCACGCCGAAGGTGAAGATCGTCGTGGGGCAGGGGACGCCGAAGGTCGCGAGGGTGGGATAGCGATGCCCTGCGGCCAGCGCTGCGAGCGGATATCCCGCCAGCGCATACGCCACGAGCGCCGCGGCGATGATGCCCCGCAGGTCGCGTCGCGCTGAAAGTGTCGGTGGACGACCACCCATGGCGAGGCGCATCAGCAGCATGCTCTCCGCCACGAACATCGCGGCGAAGAGATAGCCGAGCGCGCTGAGCGTCGTGTAGAAGGCGAGGTGGTAGGAGACCGCCATCCAGAGCCAGAGCAACGCGAGCAGGGCGAGCGCGAGCCGGGATCCCCGCCGCGAGCCGTGGATCGCCGCGCCGGCGATCACCAGCGCGACGAGCACGAGCACCGCCTGCATCGGCAGCACCGCCTCGTTGTAGCGTCGGAAGACGTCGAGAAACTGTTCGATGGTGAACGGTGGTCGCATCACTCCTCCAGCTCTCCGCACACGGTGCGTGAAGCGCGGCGCGCGAACTGTCGGGCAACTGCCGACACCGTCCGGTAGCCTTGCGCCGCATCTTGCCCGGCAACTGGAGGTCGGCATGCGCGAACGGACCAGAACGACGGCCGCCGTCGTCGGCGGTGCGGTGGTGAGCGTCCTGACTGCCCTCTCGCTCGGTACGGTGCGCTGGAACCACGAGACGGGGCGCGTGATGCGCCGGCTCACCGGCCCCGATCAGGACGGTGCGCGCGGCGCGCGAATCTCGCCGGCGGAGCTGAGCACCCTGCCGCGGCCGGTGCAGCGATACTTCCGCTTCGCGCTTGCGCCCGGGCAGCGGCGCATCCGCGGCGCTCGCGTGGCGCATCGCGGGGAGTTCCAGTCGGCGCCATGGCAGTGGAACGCGTTCACCTCCGTGGAATACCTGGCGGTGCATCCGCCTGGCTTCGTCTGGGACGCGAACATCCGCATGGCACCGCTGCTGTCCGTCCATGTACGCGACGCGTATACGGATGGTCAGGGATCGATGCGGGCGAGCGCGGCCGCCGTGCTGACGATGATGGATCGCGAAGGCACGCCGGAGCTGGCGGAAGCGGCGCTGCAGCGGTGGCTGGGTGAGGCCGTCTGGCTCCCGACCGCGTTGCTGCCGACGGCGGGCGTGCGCTGGGAGGGCATCGACGATCGCACCGCGCGCGCGACGATCCACGATCGCGGAATCCACGCGTCGCTGCTGTTCCAGTTCGGCGAGCGCGGCGAGATCGAGCGCTGCAGCGGCGACCGCTATCGGGATCTCGACAGCGGCCCGGAGCTGACCCCGTGGGAGGGCCGCTTCGGCGAGTACGCGCGCATGCACGGCATGATGATCCCGGCATGCGGAGAAGCGGCCTGGCTGACCACCGCCGGCCGCGCCCCCTACTGGCGCGGACAGATCACGAGCGTCGACTACGACTTCGAGTGATTGGTGATCGGCAGCACCGTCAACAGCGTCTCGCCCGTGCCATGAAGGACGTGAATGCCTTCCTCCACGCCGGTGGACGTCAGCAGCGCCGAGATGTCGCTCGGATCGGGGATCACGCGGGTGAGATGACGCCGCCGGCCGTTCGGCTCCCCGAGAATGATCTCCAGCCGATTCTCGCGCGGCTCGAACGCGGCGCCGAACAGCATGGAGCCTCGTTCCTGCGCGCGCAGACCGCGTGACGGATCGTTCACGTCCAGCGCGACGATCCGGCCCGCGAACCGCCGCGTGAACTGCTCGAGGAACGACGCCCACTCCTCGCGGGCGATCACGGTCGTCGTGGCCCCGTGACGCGCCGATAGCTGCAGCCGCGCCGCGGGCGCCGGCTCGGGAACGACGAGCACCGACCGCGTGGAGCCGCGGAGCACCCGCGTGGCCACGCTCCCGACCAGCAGCCGCTCGAGCACACCGCGCCCATGACGCCCCACGACGATCATCTCCGCGCCCTCCTCCTCGGCCAGCGCGAGCACGCGCTCGGCGGGGCGCCCTTCCAGCACGTGCGTGCGCAGCGTCACCCCAGTCGGCAGATCGAGCGAATTCGTGAACCGCACGATGCGTCCTGGCAGCTCGTGACGGTAGCGCTCGTCGTACGGCGTGCCGATGAGGTCGAAGCGCGCCGAGGGTTGCCACGCGTGCACGAGATGCACCGTCGCGTTCGGCGCGAGGAGCGGCAGCGCGGTGCGCAGCGCGTGGGCGCTCGCGTCGCTGAAATCGGTGCCCGCCACCACGATGCGCGGCAGCGCGTCGAACTCCGCGCTCACTGCGAGCACCGGGCAGTCGGCGTGGCGAATCGTGCGCAGCGACGTCTCGCCGCCAAGCAGGCGGTCGACCGGCCGATGGCGGCCCAGTCCCATCACGATCAGCGGCGCGCGGAGATCGTGTGCCGCGCGCGCCACGGTCCGCGGAATGCCGCCCCAGAACACCTCGACCGACCAGGTCGGGCCATCCGCCGCCGCCGCCCGCATCTGCTGCTCGAGAAA
>DASSIC010000389.1:0-3984 GCA_035692325.1 Gemmatimonadaceae bacterium
ACGCCGACGTTCCGCGACTGGAGCCGCCGATAGAGCTCGTCGCGCATGGCGGCCGTGACGACGAACTGCGCGTTCGGCACGGCGCCGGACCCCTTGAGCGACAGCGCGTAATCCACCATCACGTCGCGGAACTGGCCGACCTTGGCCCCGAGCGCGGATTGCAGCGCGCGCTCCGCCTTGGACACCGCGACGTTCGCCACTTCCACGTCGGGCACGATGCCGCCGCCGCCAAGCACCGTGCGCCCCGCATCGGTGCGGAAGCGCGGGCGCGGGATGGAATCGGCCGGCGTAGCGGCGTCGCCGTCCTCCTCGTCCGATCCCTTGGGACGTGGGCGATTGATGCTCCGGCCACTTGGCGTATACCACAGCGCCGTCGTGAGCTTCACGGCGCCATCGTCCAGGCGAAACACGCGTTGCGCGCTCCCCTTGCCGTACGTCGCCGTACCGATCACCAACGCACGGTCGTGGTCCTGGAGCGCGCCGGCCACGATCTCGCTCGCCGACGCGGTGCCGCTGTCGGTGAGCACCACGAGCGGCATGCCGCTGAACCGTTGCGGCGCGCCGTCGGAAAAGGTGTGGTTCTCGTCCGCGGTGCGACCGCGCGTCGTGACGATCTTCTGGCCGGCATCGAGGAACAGGTCGGCCACGCCGACCCCCTGATCGAGCAGGCCGCCCGGGTCGCCACGCAGGTCGAGCACGAGCGAGCGTGCGCCCGCCGCGCGGAGGGAATCGACGACTCGGCCGAGATCGGCCGCCGCACTGGTGCTGAACACGGTGAGATCCACGTAGCCGATGCCGTCGCGCACCAGCAGCGCGTTCTGCACCGGGCTCACGGCGATCTCGGCGCGGGCGAGGGTGAAGGGCAGCCGCGCCGGCACGCCCGGTCGCTCGACCACGATGCGCACCGTGGATCCGGGCGCACCCCGCAGCGACTTGAGCGCTTCTTCCTGCGTGAGTCCGTGGGTGCTCTTCCCCTCGATCTCGACGATCCGGTCGCCCGTGACGATCCCCGCGCGCTCCGCCGGCGTACCGGGCAGCGCGCCGATGACCGTGATGCCGCTGTCGCGCGCATCCATCTGGATGCCCACGCCGGCGTAGTGGCCGCTCGTGCTTTCATCGAGGCGCGTGAGTCGTCGCGGATCGAGAAACACGGAGTGAGGATCGTGCAGCTCACCGATCACGCCGGTCGCCGCCCGCCGGTACAGCAAGGAATCGGGCAACGCCTCGACGTAGTCGCGACGCAGGTGCTGGAGCACCTCGTCGAACAGGCGGGCTTGGGCCTTCACATCGCGCGGCGCACTGCGCCCGCCGCGTTCCATGAGCCACCCGCCCGAGACGAGCGCACTCGACAGGACGGCGGCGGCAACGATCGCTCTGGACTTCATGCGCCTACACCTGGGAAAGTTCCGGGCCAACGGGCAGCGAGCGCCGCCGTGACGCGTTCGGCCACCTCGTCTTCGCGCCCTTCCGCATCGATCGGGACGATGGGGCCGCACTCCGGGTGGTCCGTCTGCCACGACGGATCGGCGAACGTGCCGAACGCGGCGGCGACGCGGCGATGGAACGCCTCCCCCATCGCCTCGATGCGATCGTGCGCCGTGGCCCGACGCCCCGCGCGCGCCAGCCCTTCCGTGACCGGAAAGGTGAGCAGCAGCACGAGATCCGGCGTCAGCCCGCCCGTCGCGAACCGGTTCGCGGCGCGCACCTCCTCCTCGGGGAGGCCGTGCCCGGCGATCTGATACGCATACGTCGACAGGAAGAACCGATCGAGCAGCACCACGTCACCGCGCTCCAGCGCGGGTCGGATCTCGCGCTCCACGAGCTGCGCGCGCGACGCCATGAACAGGAGTGCTTCCGCGCGATGGGTGATGTCCGACGCGCGGTCGAGCAGGACGCGCCGCACCTCGGTGCCGAGTGGCGTGCCGCCGGGTTCGCGCAGGCAGACGTGCGCCACCTCGCGGCGCGCCAGCGCGGCCGATACGCGGCGAAGCTGGGTGGACTTCCCCGACCCTTCGCCGCCCTCGAACACGATGAGGACGCCCCGTCTCGTGCTCACCCCAGCGTGATGATCGGGCTCGCGGCGCCCCGCTCGATGCCGTCCACGATCCAGTCGTTCACCTTGCCCATCGTCTTGTCGAAGTTTTCCTGCGCCGACACCAGACGCTGATAGACCGGCTGCCCCTGCACCTGGCTGAGCAGACCATCGAGCTGCTTCTCCATCTCCTCGGTGGGCCGCTCGCCGCGCTGCAGCATCTGCTGCGCGTTCATGCGGAGCTGCTCCATCTGCCGCAGGAGTGCCACCGCGGCGGTGTCCTGTCCCAGTGCATCGTTGGCGCGCTTCACGGCCTGGTACTCGGGGCTCTGGCCGATCAGCCGGCCGAGCTCCTTCGCCTTGTCCTCGATCATCCGTGCTCCTCCCGTCGTCTGGCGACCACGAAGCGTTCGCGGCCTGTGAGGTCGAGCTCCACCCGAACTTCGTTGTACCCGCCGTGTGACGCGATCAGCTCCGCGGCGAGCGAGGCCCGGCGCGCATCGACTTCGAGCGCAAGCAGCCCGCCCGGCGCGAGCGACCGAGCGGCTTCGCGCACCAACCCGGCGATCGTCGCCATGCCCGCGCCGCCGCTGAACAGGGCCACCGACGGCTCCCAGTCGCGAACGCCGGCGGGAAGTGCGGCCGCCTCGTCGAGCGCAATGTAGGGCGGATTGGACACCACGGCGCGCAGCCCGCGCTCGGGCACGGGGCCCAGCAGTGATCCGTGGCGCAGCTCGACCGGCGCTCGCAGCACCCCGGCACAGCGCGCGACGTTGGCCCGCGCGACCGCGAGGGCGTCGAGCGAGACGTCCGTCGCGATGACCTTCGCAAAGTCGCCTTCGCTCGCGAGCGCCAGGGCGATCGCCCCCGAGCCGGTGCCGACGTCCACGATCGTGCCACCATCCGCACCCCGCTCTGCACTCAACCGCAGCACCACCTCCACCAGCAGCTCGGTCTCGGGACGCGGAATGAGCACGCGCTCGTCCACGTCGAGCGTCAGATGCCGGAAGGAAGCCTGTCCCGCCGCATACTGCAGCGGCGCGCCCCTCGCGCGCCGGACGGCGGCCGCGAGCGACCGTTCCCACGACGTCTCATCCACCGCATCGCCGCGCGCCGTCGTCGGCCAATGACGCGGCATGTCGTGCAGCGCCGCAAGCAGCTCGCGCGCCTCGCGAGTCGCCTCCGCGCCGAGCGATGGCGCGAGCACGGCGGCCATCTCGACCAGCAGGGTGCCGACGGTGCGCGCGGTACAAGGCGCCCCCGCCGAAATCGTCGTGTCAGCCATCGAGCTGGTCATCCGTGTCCGCGAGCCTCAGCGCCTCGATGATCGGTCCCAGGTTCCCGTCCATGACACCCGACAGATCGTGCGTCGTGTAGCCGATGCGGTGATCGGTGATGCGGCTCTGCGGGTAGTTGTAGGTGCGAATCTTCCCCGAGCGATCGCCCGTGCCGACCTGCGATTTCCGCATCTTGGCGCGCGCCGCCTCCTGCTCGGACACACGCAGGTCGAGCAGCCGCGCGCGCAGTACTTCCATCGCCTTGAGCTTGTTCTGGAGCTGCGACTTCTGGTCCTGCTGGCTCACGACGAGCCCCGAGGGCAGGTGCGTGATACGCACGGCGGAGTCGGTGGTGTTCACGCTCTGGCCACCGGGTCCACTCGAGCGGAAGACGTCGATGCGCAGGTCCTTGTCCTCGATCTTCACGTCCACCTCCTCCGCTTCCGGGAGGACGGCGACCGTGGCAGCCGATGTGTGAATGCGTCCCTGCGTCTCCGTGGCCGGCACGCGCTGCACGCGGTGCACGCCGGACTCCCAGCGCATCGCGCCGAAGGCGCCGTCACCGGATACCTTGAACACCGCTTCCTTCACGCCGCCCAGGGTGCCGTCGGAGTGGGAAATGGTCTCCCGTCGCCAGCCGGCGCGCTCGATGAAGCGCGTGTACATGCGGAACAG
>DASSIC010000390.1:0-15178 GCA_035692325.1 Gemmatimonadaceae bacterium
ATCTGCCCGACTCCGAGCTCGACGATGTGGACGAGCGACTGGAGAGCGATCTCGCCTTCGCGGGGCTGATCGGCATGATCGACCCGCCGCGCGAGGAGGCGACGTCGGCGGTGGCGCGCGCTCGGCACGCCGGCATCCGTCCCATCATGATCACCGGCGATCATCCGCGCACCGCGTCGGTGATCGCGCGCGAGCTCGGCGTGACCGACGACGACCGCGTCGTCACCGGTGGCGAGCTCGCGAAGCTCGACGACTCGGCGCTGGACCGCGTCGTCGCCAGCGTGTCGGTGTACGCGCGAGTCGATCCGGAGCACAAGCTGCGCATCGTGAAGTCGCTGCAGCGCCAGGGCGCGATCGTCGCCATGACCGGCGACGGCGTGAACGATGCCCCCGCGCTCAAGACCGCCGACATCGGCATCGCGATGGGGATCACCGGCACCGACGTCTCCAAGGGCGCGGCCGACATCGTCCTCGCCGACGACAACTTCGCGACGATCGTCGCCGCGGTCGAGGAGGGGCGCGCGATCTTTGCCAACATCCGCAAGTTCCTGCGGTATCTGCTGTCGTCGAACATCGGCGAGGTGCTCACGATGTTCCTGGGCGTGCTGCTGGCGCACCTGCTCGGCCTGCCAGCCGAGCGTGGCACGATCGTGCTGCCGCTGCTGGCGACGCAGATCCTCTGGGTGAATCTCGTCACCGACGGCGCGCCGGCGCTCGCGCTGGGGCTCGACACGTCGGATGCCACGTCGATGGACCGCGGACCGCGCCCGTCTGGCGAGCGCGTGATCACCGGACGGATGTGGAGCAGCATCGCCTTCGTCGGCATCGCGATGGCGGCGGCGACTCTGCTCGTGCTCGACGCCTCGCTCCCGGGCGGGCTGATTCAGGGCACCGGCACCCTGCGCTACGCGCAGACGATGTCGTTCACCACGCTGGTGCTCGCGCAGCTGCTCAACGTGTTCATGGCGCGGTCTGACGAGCGGAGCGCGCTCACCGGACTGTTCACCAACCGCTGGTTGTGGGGCGCCGTGCTGCTCTCGCTCGCGCTGCAGCTCGTCGTGATCTACGTGCCGGCGCTTCAGCGCGCCTTCGGCACGATGGCGCTAAGTGCCACGGACTGGGTGCGGTGTGCGGTGGCGGCGAGCGCGGTGCTGTGGGTGAGCGAGGCGGTGAAGCTGGTGCGAAGGGGGATGACGGGAGGACAGGAAGACAAGAGGACGGGATGACCGAATCAGCGGGTCCGGCGCGAGGTGTCCGCGAGAATGATGCGGCTGCCGAGATCGAGCTTGTGCCGCGCGAGGAAGCCAGCGTTCACTTCGAGCGCTGCGCGATATGGCACGCCCGGCGGGTACGTCGGACAGCCCGCTGCGAAGTCGGTGGGGCAGGGCACCATGTGCTGAACGGCGCGAACGACGCCGAGTGAATCCACGAAGGCGATGTCGAGCGGGATTCGCGTGCGGAACATCCAGAACGCCGCCGACGCCGGCTGGTCGCTCGAGTACACGAAGAGCATCCCCGCCGTATCCGCGAGGTGCCGGCGCTCCATGAGGCCGAGGCTCTGCTGATTCGGACTCATCGCCAGCTCCGTCGCGAGGTGGATCGTGTCAGCGCCGACCACGAGACGCATCGGCGCGACGGCAAACTTGAGCACGGCGACAGTGTCGCTGTCGACGCTCTCGCGTGAAGCGCATGCGGACATGGCGGCGACCAATGCGAGAAGGCAGACCGCAGACTCGGCCCGGCGGCGAATCGCCCGAAGCATGTCATGGCGAATGAGACCGCTGCCGGGACGCACGAGCAACCAGTAGAGCCGGAAGGTGCGTCGCGCGTCCGGCGCACACAGCACCCGCGTCTCCGTTCTGAGCTCGGTCACGTCATCGCGCAGGGGATGCACGGAGAAGCTCCAGCCGGCGAGCGCCATGCCCGCTGGAGGCCCAGTACGAAACGACTCCCGCGTCACGTCGGCGCACAGGTCGCCGCGGGGCGTCCAGAAGCGACCGAGCAGGCCGAGCACGAGCTCGTCGTTCGCACGCTCGGCGACGACGCGGAAGCCGGCGCGCTCGAGATCGGCGAGCCGCATGCCGCGACGCTCCCGGCGTTCGCGATACTCCGCCATGGCGGCGCGCGGAGCGCGGAGCAGGGCGAGCAGCGCCGCCGGCACGGCGCGCAGGGCGAGCAGCGCGCGAGTCACCGGCGCGCTCGCGAGGTCGGCTTCTCGAATCGCGGCGTAGACCGTCGCTGACGGAGCGAGAATGCGCGTGCGGTGCCGCTCGACCACGTCGTAGCGCGGCATCAGTTCGTCCAGGATCATGGCGCCACTCTCGTCAAATAATGAGTGCCGGCCTGCTTCGATGAGAGAATTCTCACGCTGTGCGTCGCTCGTGGTTGCACACATGCGAGCTGACGCGTCTCTGGCGAGCGTCCGTGCGCGAGACGTCCATTCCAGGTGAACCTCAGGCCCCATTCAGGCTGAATCATATGACTCGTGACCTCCGTCGCCTAGCTGCCGCACTGGCGAGCGCACTCGCCGCCACCGGGTGCAGCTCGGACTTCGGGATCACTCCCCAACGGGGACTCAGCCTGGGGCAGTCGAACAGCGGCAGTGGGGCGCAGACGGTCAGGCTCGAAGGGGGATCGACGGGCGCCGACTACTACGCGATCCTCGTCAACACCAGCGGCACCGACGGGGCCAGCGAGCAATACACCGTGCAGACGACCGGTGCCATTGCGCCGACGACGATGCTGGCCCCGATCGGCGACTCGAGACTCACCCGCCTGGCCACGCCCGATGGCGACGTTGACGCAGCGCCATCGCTCGACCAGGCGCTCGAGACGAGAGTGCGCAGCCGCGAGCGTCGCGAGCTCACGCCGCGCATCGCCGGCGCGCGAGCCTGGATGGCTTCGCGCACGCCGGGGTCGAGCACCATCAGCGGCGCGAATGAGACCCGGTCGTTCGACGTGGCGCGCCGGGACGCGGCGTTGCCGAGCGGGGTGAAGGTGGGCGACCTGGTGACGGTGAACGTCAACGGCAACGATCCCTGCAGCAATCCCGTCTATCATGCGGCACGCGTGACGGCGATCGGGACGCACGCGATCGTGCTCGCGGATACGCTCAACCCGCTCGGCGGGTTCACGACGGCCGATTTCCAGCGGTTCGCGGCGCGATTCGACACGCTGGTCTATCCCCTCGACTCCGCCGCCTTCGGCCCGCCCACGGACATCGACGGCAACGGTCACGTCGGACTCGTGTTCACGCGCGCGGTGAACGAGCTGACGCCGGCGAATGTCAGCTGGTATTTCGGCGGGTTCACCTTCGTGCGTGATCTGTTCCCAATTGCGGGGAGCGCGAGCTTCCAGGGATGCCCGGGAAGCAACGAGGGGGAGTACTTCTATCTCCTCACCCCGGATCCCAGCGGCACCATCAACGGCAACGTGCGCACGGCCGGTTTCGTGGATACCAGCACGACGGCGGTCATCGCGCACGAGTTCCAGCATCTGATCAATGCCAGCCGGCGCATGTACGTCAACAATGCAATGGTCTTCGAGGAGACCTGGCTGGACGAGGGGCTCGCGCACGTCGCCGAGGAGCTGCTCTTCTATCGTGAAGCGGGGCTTCGGCCGAAGAGCAACATCGACACGCCGCAGATCCGAGCGTCGTCGCAGCGCATGACCGCGTTCAACCTCGACATGGTCGGCAACTCAGACCGCTACCATACCTATCTCAAGGCACCGGCCAGGTCGTCGCCGTACGCCGCATACGATTCGCTGTCCACGCGCGGCGCGGCGTGGTCGCTCCTGCGATATCTCGCCGACCGCTCGGGGCGGAGCGACAACGCGTTCTTCTTCGCGCTCGCTAACGGCACGACATCCGGGCTCGCGAACCTGAAGACGGTGTACGGCGCGGACGTCGCCGGCGCGGTGCGCGACTGGAGCGCGTCGCACGCCGTGGACGAGCTGGTGTCGACGACGCCTGAGCTGCAGCAGCCGAGCTGGAACTGGCACAGCGTCCATGCGACGATCTATGGGAGCTATCCGCTCGCGGTGCAGGTGCTGGCGGACGGCGCGGCCAGCAGCGGGAGCGTAGTGCCGGGTGGAGCGGCATACTATCGACTTGCCGTGCCGGCGGGGACCTCCGCAACGTTGTCGCTTGCTGCTCCATCGGCGACGGCGGGGACGAATCTGCAGCTGGTGGTGGTGCGAACGCGTTGAGCTCCGGGTGCGATGGCGGGCAGCGGATCACCCCCCTCCGCAACCCGCGCGCGCGCGGAACATGGTGTCGATGCTGGCTCCCGGCACGGCGCTGCGCCAGCTTTGAGCATCCTCTCCGGTACCGCGACCGATGCCCAAGGACGCTCCACTACCAACCCAGACCGAGGACACCCGCGAGTCCGTCGCGTTCCTGTTCAACTCCCTCCGCCGGCTCGTCAACACGCTGCACTCGGAGTCCCGCGAGACGCAACGCGCACAGGGCGTCACGGCGGCGCAGCTGTTCGTGCTGTCGGAGCTGAGGCGGTCGCCGAACCTGTCGATCAAGGAGCTCGCCGAACGCACGATGACGCACCAGAGCACGGTGTCGGTGGTCGTGCGTCGCCTCGTGCGGCGCAAGCTCGTGCGAAAGAAGCGTGCGCTCGACGACGCGCGCCGGGTGGAGCTCACGCTGACGGCGGAGGGGATGAAGGTGCTGCACGAGGCGCCCGAGGCGTTCCAGCTTCGCCTGCGCCGCGCACTCGAGAGCCTCGACGAGGGGGACCAGCGCGCGCTGTCGAACGCGCTGTCCCGATTGATCGCCGGCCTCGGCGCCGAGGCGGTCGCCTCGGGGATGTTCTTCGAGACGATGGAGCCCTGATCGGCCGCTCCCCCGCCGGAACATGCCGCATGGCAAGGCGCCAGACCAATCGCATCTTTCATCCATACATCGGACATTTCCGCTGTTTTGTGAGTGCGTAAGTCTCAGTTACACAATGAGTTGCGCGGAAACATCCGAAGGCCCGACGCTTGCTTTTCATGGGCCCGAATCTCACGGCTCTTCCATCGTCTGCAGTGCTGCCGAGATCCTTCCGCTCACCCATGGAGAACACAATGCGCACGAACTCGCGTAAGGGCTTCACGCTGATCGAGCTCCTGATCGTCGTCGTGATCATCGGCATCCTGGCCGCGATCGCGATTCCGAAGTTCGCCAACACGAAGACCAAGGCCTACACGGCCGCGATGAAGTCCGACCTGCGCAACCTCGTGACGGCCGAGGAAGCGTTCTTCTCGGATTCGGGCAAGTACACGACCTACGACACGAACAAGGTGAAGTTCAAGCCGTCGACGGGCGTGAGCTCGCCGGTGATCGTGCCGGGCGCCGGCTACTGGTCGGCGACGGTGACGCACAGCCAGATCCCGAACTTCACCTGCGGCATCGGCGTGAACACGACGAACACGGTCGTGACGTCGGCGGGCGACGGCGAGCCGGCCTGTAAGTAACCGTTGCACGTCAGACGTTCGACGTCTGGCGGACTCTCGAACGCAGTAGGGCACATCGACCTCGGTCGGTGTGCCCTTCGCGCTTTGGCAATGACGCTGCGTTCGAGCGGCGGCGCCCTGTCCTCGTTTCACGCCGAGGGAGGAACGAACTCGGCCTCGCCCTCGGTGGGATCGACTGCGCCCGGGTTGTACCCGATCGCTACGCCACCCCCTTCGTCGGCGACCAGGCCGCCGCCGAGTGTCACGCGCCAGCCGGACGTCGTACGACGCGCCGAGATGACGCGGACGCGATCCTCCCCAGCTTCATCGTTCGGCCCATGCTCCCGGAAGACCACGTGCGCCAGATCCGATCCCTCGCGCACCTCGCCCAGCAGCTGCCGTGTCGGCTTCTGTTGCTCCGCGCGCCGCGAATGTGAAACGACGAGCCAACGCCTGAGCACCAGCGCCGGCGGCAGCGCATCGTACGCCGTGAGACTGCTGACGCCGAAGATGTGTTGAAGCATTCCACCGTCGCGCGTGCGCAGGTGGATGAAATCGGCGTCCTCGCTCACCTCGAGGATGCGTCGCTGATCCGTCTTGAAACGCTGGATGGCGGCAGGGTCCAGCACGGCGAAGAGCGCCTGCCAATCGCGCGCTGCTTCGGCGTTGAATGCAGCGGCGGCGGCGGTCAGTGCGGTATCGCTCATGGATAGATGTGGCGAGGTATGGGCGACGAATATGTGGAGGCGGCCACCGCGATGCGAGCATCATCACGCTCAGCCGTCAACCGCGTGTCCGGTTCCTCGGCAGGGTTGCGTGATACTCGAGTGTAAGGGAAGTGCTCGAGTCACAGTTCAAATGCGGGCAGCCGCACTTGGGAGAAGGGAGATGAAGCAGACTGCATTTCGCTGGTTGGGGCGTTCGTCGGTCGTCGCCGTGGCGGTGGCGTTCGCGAGCGCATGCGCCGCCGACGCGCCGGTGGGACCGGGCCGGGCGACGGTGCAGGGAGTGACGGCCACGGCCGACGTGACCGATGGAAATCGATTGCCGGATCTGACGGGCTGCGAGCAGCTCGCGGCGCCGGCGGGGAGCACCCTCGTGCTCGATGCGTATGGTGTGGGCGTGCAGATCTATCAGTGGAACGGGACGAGCTGGGCCTTCGTCGCCCCGTCGGCGACGCTGTTCGCCGATGCGGGTGACCACGGCGTGGTCGCCACGCACTTCGGTGGCCCGACGTGGAAGAGCAACAGCGGTGGCACGGTCGTCGGCACGGTCGCCGACCGCTGCCCGGTGGATCCGGCGTCGATACCGTGGGTCTCGCTCACGGGCGTAGCCGACGGCCCCGGCATCTTCGAGAAGGTGACGTTCATCCAGCGGCTGAACACCGTCGGCGGCAACGCGCCTTCCACGCCGGGAAGCCTCAACGAGATCGTGAAGGTCCCATACACCGCGAACTATCTCTTCTACAAGGCACCCTGATTTCCGAGCGGCAGGAGCGGAGGAACGGCGGGTGGCGTGCAGGCTGCGCCACCCGCCCTCGCCACGTTCAGCGTAGGGAATCAGCTCACGCGGTGACGCGAGGGAAGGAAGCGCCAGAACAGCTCGGCGGTCAGTGCGCCGAGCAGGGCGCCCGTCCACCAGGGAAAGGGAATCGTGAACAGGTCGCCGCGGAGCTGCGGCGCGATGGCGAAGGCGACGACGCATCCGAGTGCTGCACCCAGCGCCAACAGGGCCGGCCGCCGAACGCGACGACCGCGCCGCATCCAGAGCACGATCGCTGCGCCGGCGATGAAAGTCACGCCGTACGACAGCGGAGCGCCGAGCATGAACGAAAGCCCGACGATCTCGAGCACTCCGTGCGCCGTCGGCATCGTGCCGCGTCCCTGGGAAGCGCCGAACACGGACGTCGCCAGAAGGCCGAGTGCATACGCGAGTGGCGCGCCAAGCGGCGCGACGAGAAAGGCGGGGAGCAGATCGGTGCCAGGCCGCAGGGCGATGATCCTCTCGGTCAATAGATGACGGGATTCTTGATGTAGTTGCCGCCCCACACCAGCCAGACGGAATCGCGCGGCGACACACGGTAGGCGGCGTCGAGCGGGAACGCGCGATGTCCCATGCAGCCGATGCAGAAACGCGTGGGATCCAGCGAATCGACCGACAGCGTGAAGTCGTAGCTCCAGTCCGTGCGCAGCGGCACGTCCACGGCTCCCTCGCTCGCGACCACCGAGCCGCCGGCGAACTTGAACGCGAGGTGCAACGATCCACTCGTCGCCGTCGCGAATTCCCGTCCTTCGCTCCAACTGGCCCCGATGTCCGGCCCGCTCAGCGTGCGGCTCCCCACGGGATCGGTGATCGTGACCGTCAGCAGTTCACGAGGCAACTGGCCGCCCTGGGAGTAGTGCACCCGGACACGCGCGTCGTCGCCGCCAGTGGAGCAGGCGAGCACAACGAAGGACAGGAGTGCGACGCAGAGATGGCGAGGCAGGCGATTCGTCATGCGGATGCGGAGGTGGTCTGGGAAGCGAGACGGGCACGCAGCCAGCGCATCTGCCCGCGGTGGTTGATCTCGTCTTCGGCGACGTGGAACCATGCCCAGTGGGCATTCATCGCCGGTGCAGCCCGGAGCGACCGCTCCAGCCACTCGTCGTCGCGCGCGGCGAGGCCGGCGAGCGTGACGCGTCGTGCCTCCTCGAGCACGCGAAGATAAGGCTCGAGCGGCTTGCCGCGAAGGAGGCGGCGTCCTTCGGCGCCAAGGGTGAGCGCGGGCTCCCACGACGCCGTCTCCTCTGCGGTGGGCGCACGCTCCTCGAAGGTGAGACGGTGATACGCGCGCTCCACCACGGCGATGTGCGCGAGTAGGGCGCCGATCGAATTGCTGGCGTCGTCGTGCAGATGATCGAGCTCCGCCATGCTCAGCCCGGCCACGGCGGCCAGGGTGGTGTGTCGCGCATAGGTGAGCATCCCCACGAGTCGGCCGATCGTCGGTGTGTATCCGGGCAGGGGCTCGATGCGATATGTCATGATGTGACTACTTCAGTCCGAGCTTCTTCCCGGCTGCCAGCAGTGCGAGCGACTCGCGAATCCGCCGCTCCCGCGTCTCGGGTCGCTTGGCGGTATGTATCCACACGACGAACTGGCGACGATGCGTCGGTGCCAGCTCCCGAAAGCACTTCCACGCTTTCGCATTGGCCCTGATGGCCTTCGCGATGTAGGCCGGCAGCTCGGGCACCGTCGGTCTCGGCGCATAAGCGTGCTCGGTCGGCGCGGCCGCGAGCCCCGCCGGAGCGAGCAGGCCGGACGCTTTCAGCTCGTTCCAACGTTTGCGATTGATCGTCGACCATTTGCTCGTGGACCGTCGCGGCGTCACCTTGACCGCATACCGGTCGTCATCCAGCCGTTTGATGAGACTGTCGATCCAGCCGAAGCACAGCGCTTCCCGAGCGGCGTCCTCGAGCGGCATGGACTGACGTCCGGTGTGGCGCTTGTGGAACACGAGCCAGATGCCAGCGCTCGACTCGTGGTGCGCCGTCAGCCACGCCCGCCACTGTCGCCTATCCTTGACCTCGAGAGTCGGCAACTCCGCACTCACGGCTCGTCATCGCGGCGGAGACGACCGTTTCAGCATGGCGCAGGCGACGCTGTGCCCACTCGGCGTCGTGCACATCCCGTACGGGCTGGGTGCATGCCCGACGTAAAGCGACGCGATCAGTGCCAAGAGAACGAGCCAGCCGGCGAGCGTCGCCACGACGACGAGTCGATGTCCCCACACACTGGGTGATGCGTCGAGATGGAGCTTCGCGAGTGTCAACATCGTGTTGAGCCTCCGCGAGAGATGCCATTGGAGCTCACCGCTGCCAACGAGGCCGAATATGGCGAATCCGGCGGCGCGGCGCGATGGGTTGCTTGGAGCTAGTGAGCAAACCCTTTCTATCGCCGTTCTCTGTGATCTCTGTGGTTTGTCCTTCCCTGCAGTCCCCGCTCGACGCCTGACTGTTCACGGCGCGCGTCGCGCTGATCTCAGGTGGATCCCCGCCTCACAGCACGGCTGGGCCAGTACGCGAACTCGGCGACCGAGCACACGCCCTCCAGATCCACCAGGCGATCCCGCAGATACGTCTGCGCGTCGGCGATCGCGCCATTGTAGATCGTCGGGGCAATCTCCTTCAGCATGAAGTCGAGCAGCAGGCCGGCCTTCAGCTCCCCGATGTCCTGGTCGAGCTCCTCGGCGAAGTAGCGCCTGATGGAGGCGATGGACTGCTTCCGGGCGTCGTCGGACAGGGAGATGGTCATCGTTGTCGTCGCCATTACGCGAGCGCTCGCAGCCCGGACTGACGCACGCGCACGTCACCCCGTCCGTCGCCGAGTGCGACGAGGTAGATCGGCTCGGGCTCGAGGCCCAACAGCAGAGCGATCGTGCCGCGCTCCTGCGCCCGCGAGCCGGTGAGGATCTCGACGACCTGACTGTGCGCGAACGCGACGCCAGGAACGGCGCCACCGGCCAGCCATCGATCACCCAGCCCTCGAATCGTCATGCGACCGAAGCTGCTTCGACACGCCCCTGCCGGCAACTCCGCACCAGTGAGCGGCAACGTGCAACAAGGGGGTTGCATATGCGGGGAGCCCGAATTATGATATGCAACAGAGAGGTTGCATGAACCGCAGCGCACTTTCCACCCGAGGCACGAGTCCCATGACCGCCCAGACCCAGCAGACGCAGGATACCCAGCAGACGTCCACCACCGACCGCATCGAGAAGCGGGTCGTCCTCCGCGCCACGCGCGCCCGCGTCTGGCGCGCGATCACCAACGCGAAGGAGTTCGGCACCTGGTTCCGGATGAACCTCGACGGCGAGTTCGCGGCCGGGAAGACGATGCACGGTAACATCACGCACCCCGGCTACGAGCACGTGAAGGTCGAGATGCGCGTGGAGCGGATCCAGCCGGAGAGCTACTTCTCCTACCGCTGGCACCCCTATGCGATCGACACCGCCGTCGACTACTCTGCCGAGCCGATGACGCTCGTGGAGTTCAAGCTCGAGGATGCGGACGAAGGCATCGCCGTCACGATCATCGAGTCGGGGTTCGACAAGGTTCCGCTGGCGCGCCGCGCCGAGGCGTTCCGCATGAACGAGAAGGGCTGGGGCGGACAGATCAAGAACCTCGAGCGCCATGTCTCGTAACCGCGGCGCGACGGCGCTCAAGGTGAACGAGGCCGTCCCCGTGTTCGCCGCCCTCGCCGACGCGACGCGCCTCACGCTCCTCGGCCGCCTCTCGGCCGAGGGAGCACTCTCGATCACGCGTCTGAGCGAGGGAACGGGCGTCACGCGTCAGGCGATCACGCGGCACCTCACCGCACTCGGCGACGCGGGACTGGTGCGCGACGCGCGCCGGGGACGGGAGCGGGTGTTCGAGCTGGACCTGAAGCGCCTGGAGAAGGCACAGCGCTGTCTCGATCAGATCGCGGCGCAGTGGGATGCCGCGGCCGATCGCCTGAAGTCGTTCGTCGAGGACGAGTAGCACGTCTACGAAGGCAGCCAGGCGAGGATCCTGTCCGCCACGCGCTGCCACCGCAGCTCGAGCATGCTGTTGTGCGCCACGTCGGGGATGATGTCGGCTCGCGCGTGATAGGCGCGAGCCGTCGCCTCGATCTCGCCGCGGCCGAGCATGTTGTCGCGCTCGGCGCCAAGCACGAGCATGCGCGTCTTCACCTTGGACGGTTTCGGCAGATCGAGGGCGACCATGTCCAGAAGGGCCATGTACGACTCCTCCTGCATCAACCGCCAGTGGGCGAGAAGCTCCTCATCGGGAAAGTCCGCTGAAAAGAACGCTTCGCGCGCGAGCTGAGGAGTGGCGATCACCGGCCGCAGGCTGAGCGTGATGTTGGTTCGCAGGAAGGCGAGTGGTCGACGACGAACGATCCGAACGATCGTGCGCACCAGCCCCGACGGCGGCGGCGACGACAGCAGCACGGCGCCGGCCGCGGCATGCCCTTCCAGATACTTCTGGATGACAAAGCCACCCATCGAATGGCCGATCAGGACGGGTGCGCCGGGAAGCTGGCCGACGGCGACGTCGACGTCGTCGACGTAATCGGCGATGCGCGTCCAGCGTAATCGCTTCCGCCCGTCGCTGTTGCCATGCCCGCGCAGATTGACGGCGTGCGCGGCGAAGCGGTGCTGGGCGAAATAGTCGAGGAAGTGCACCTCCCAACACCACGCGCCATGCATCATGCCGTGGATGAACAGGAGCGGCGTCGGATGCGGGCGCGTCGACGGGTGCCGGGAGACGACCTCGAGCTTCATGGCTTCCTCGCACCGGCGCGCGACTGTGCGCGTCGAGTCACCCAGTGACTGGAACAGGTCGCGGCGCGGCGCGGAAGGGAGCGGTCGCGGCGAGCGCTGCCCAGACGAGGGCGAGGCCGAGGTACTCGGTCAGCTCGAACGGTCCGATGGCGTTCACGCTCTTGTCGTAGATCATCGCCGACGACAACGCGACCGTGTTGCTCACGAGCAGGACCCACCACGCCCACCGCTCGCCGCGGCGGAAGGCGGTGGCGGCGATGGCGCCCCCCATCAGGCCGAACAGGACGTTGAACAGGCCATACATGCGAAAGAGCAGCACCATGTATCCCGCTGTCAGCGGTGACGCGCTCGCGAGCTGCGGCCACGATGCCCCGGTATACCCCTCGAACCCGGCTGGCAGGATCGCCTTGCCACCGGGACCGAGCAGGGTCTCCGGCGAGATGGCGGCCCCCGCGCCCCACGCGACGTCCAGGATGTCGACGACGAGGATGAGCACCCAGGCGATCTGGCGAAGTCTCATGAAGGCAGCCCTCCGCTCAGCTTCATGAGCCACCGCATGCACTTGTGCCCGAAGTCGACGTCGGGGCCGAACATCATCGGGCACGCCCCGGCGATCACGCTGATGTCGTGCTGACGGCAATACTCGACTGCTTCCGGCGAGATACTCGAGCCCTTGGCGAGCGATTGGTGCATCCAGACGCGGTGGACGTCCGCGTCCGCGCAGTCGCGCACGATATGCTCGGTTATCTCCGGGCGGGTGATGATCACCACGCCGTCGACGCCGCCGGGAATGGACTTCACGTCGGGGTAGCAGGGATCGCCCTCGAAGCTCTGCATGTTCGGATTCACCGCGAACACGTCATGCCCGGTCGTCTTCAGCCGGTGGTAGATCAGGTTGCCGACCGGGTGATGGCCCTTGTCGCGCGACACGCCGGCGACAGCGATCCGCTTCTGGGCCAGGAAGTCGTCGACCTTCGACGTCGGCGTCGTCTGCATGCTCGTCATCGCACACCTCTGGCTGGTGTGTTGCTCGCTGCCTGCGCTTCAGCCTGGCGCGCCGCCGAGCAGATCGTCGCGACGTCACTGGCGGAGAGGCGCGCCTCGGGGCGCAGCATCAGATAGGGGCGCATTGGCATGGTGCCCTTGGTCGCGTCGTCGCACGACGTGGCGAGCAGGGTCTGCTGGTCTTCCGCCGAGTAGGTGCCCCACTCCGAGAAGTTCAGCGCCTTGCGCCCTTCGGCCACGCCGCGCGAGATGAGCCATGACACCGGCGCGACCTGGCTATACCTCGCCCACACGGTGCCGTTCGAGTGACAGTCGTTGCACGCGCGGTCGAGGACGGCGATCAGCTCGCTCGAGCTTCCCGCCGTCGCCTGGATCGTGCGCGCATGATCGGTCGGCGGGTTCGTGCGTGCGGGACGAACCAGCTGCGCGGCGGCGAAGCCGCCGATCAGGACAACGACGAAGACGAGACCGACCTTCTTCAGTCGTCTCCACATAAGTCCTCCTCGATCCTGTGGTGTTGCTGCCGAAGCGTGCCGAAGCGAAGCTGGCGAAACCGCAGGAGGACGTCGTCGACTCTGCTGGCCCACGCCAGCGGTTTCGACCTTAGCTCGCGATGGGCGACGGTGCTATCGTGGAAATTGCTGAAGGTGTGTAGGCAATTTCCCGGCGACCTCGACAGCGGATCGTCAGCGATCGATGGTGAGTGGGTATTCGGCGACCGACAAGAGATTGCCGTCCGGATCGCGGAACCACGCCACCTGCGCGCCGCTTGGCGCTGCCCAGATACCCTGAGCATCCTGAACCAGCCCCGGAAAGCGCTCGAACACGACGCCCCGAGCCGCGAGCGCCGCGACCGTCGTTCGTATCGTTCGCACCTGCCAACCGAGCGCCGTGAACGGTTGTGGCGTGAACTCCTTCACCTTCTGCAGCCGCAGCTCGACACCGTTCAGGTCGAAGACGATTGCATACTCATCCTCCGACAGCTGCGGGAGCTGAAGGATCTCGCCGTAGAAGGCCGCGGCACGCTTGGCCCGCGTCGTTGCGAGAAATGCGGTTACCTTCGCGTCGGCCAGCATGGTCCACCTCCACAGTCGGTGCAGGCAATCTCACGTCGCCACCATCTCGACGCCGAACGGCCACCGCGCGGTGCGCCATGACCACACGAGGAACGCCACGCACCCCATCGCCAGCACGCCCACGCCGAACAGGATCACCTCGAGCTGCGTCGTCGCGAAGACGAAGATCCATCCCAGCAGCGCGACGAGCGCGGGCACCGGGTAGAGCCACATGCGGTACGGTCGAGGCATCTCCGGCGCCCGCCGGCGCAGCAGCATCAGCCCGACGACCTGTCCCATGAACTGCACGAGGATGCGAGTGACGATGAGCGCGTCGATGACCGTGCCGAGCGAGAAGAATCCCGCGACGATGGACAGTGCGCCGAGCACGATCAGCGAGACGTACGGGAAGTCCTTCGTCGGATGCAGGCGGCCGAAGGCGCGGAAGAAGTAGCCGCTCTCCGCCGCGGCGAAGGGGATGCGCGAGTAGCCGAGCAGCAGCGCGAACACCGACCCGAACGCGGTCCAGAGCACGAGCAGGGTGAAGATCATCGCCACGCGCTCGCCGTAGATCTTCTGCATGAAGATCGAGACGATGAAGCTCGACTCGGCGTGCTCCGACGACGGCACGAACTCGCGCCACGGGATCACCCCGATGATCGAGAGGTTGATGCCGAGGTAGATGAGCGCGACCGCGGCGGTGCTGATCAGGATCGACCGCGGAATCACGCGTCCGGGATCGCGCACCTCGTCGCCGATGTAGCAGACGTCGTAGTAGCCGAGGTAGTCGTAGATCCCGATGCGCGCAGCGGCACCGAGGCCGAGGAAGAAGCCGAGGGAGAAGTCGAAGGCGCCGGGAGGAAAGTCGAACGCGATGCGCCGGTCGAAGTGCAGGGCACCGGTCACGATGACCGCGAGCACGGTGACGAGCGTGCCGACCCACAGCGACACGGTGATGGCGGCGATGGAGTGGATGCGCCGGTACAGCAGCACGACGTTGATCACTCCCACACCCACGATCAGCGCGATCGACTCGGCGCGCGTGAGCCCCTTCCATATGTAGCCGGCGTACGCGGCGAAGCCGATGTAGCCGGACGCGATCTCCAGCGGGCCGCTGAGCACGAACTGCCAGACGAACAGGAACGCCATCAGCCGTCCGACCCGCAGCCGACCGAACGCCTCGCGCAGGTAGTGGAACGAGCCACCCGACCCGGGCATGGCGGCACCCAGCTCGCTCCACACCATCCCGTCGCAGATCACGATCACCAGCGCCACGATCCAGCCGAGCATCGCCTGTGGGCCGCCGAGCGCCGACATGAGCAGCGGGATCGTGATGAACGGGCCCGCGCCCATCATGTTGGTCATGTTC
>DASSIC010000391.1:0-4896 GCA_035692325.1 Gemmatimonadaceae bacterium
CCGTCGGCCTGCTGGGTGCCGCGCTCGCCGCCGGCTCGACGTCGTTGATGCTGTATTCCGCGAACGCACGCGGCTACTCGCTCGTCGTCGCCCTGTTTCTCTCCCTGTTGCTCATCGCCGATCGATTGCGCATTGGCGCGCGCGGCAGCGACTTCGTGGCGTTTGCCGTGATTGGAGCGCTCGGTACCTACACGATCCCGGTGATGCTGTATCCGCTCGGCGTCGTGGCGACATGGCTGCTGCTCGCGGCGTATCGTGTGTCGGATGAGCGCCGGCGGCGGCTGATCGTCGGCACGCTGCTCGCCGGTGCGAGCGCCGCGCTGCTCGCGCTCGTGCTCTACCTACCGATCATCCGGAGCGCGGGGCTGCAGGCGTTGACGGGAAATTCCTTCGTGCGACCGACGCCGTGGCCGGCGTTCCTCGCCGACCTTCCGCGACACGCGGCGGAGACGCTGCTGGTCTGGACCGATCCGCTGCCATGGTGGTCGGCGCCGCTGCTGCTGGTGCTGGCGCTCATTGGCGGGTGGCGTGGCGACCGGCCGGATCGGCCGTCACTCCTCCTCGCGACGACCGTCTGGTGCGGGGCACTGCTCGGCGCCACGCATCGCGTTCCGTTCGTGCGTGTCTGGCTTTTTCTGCTTCCACTGTTCCATCTCGCGATCGCGCGTGGCCTCGTGCGCGTGGCGAGCAGAACGCGCGCCACCGCGCTCATGGCGTCGCCACTCACCGCCGCGACGATCACGGCAGCGATGACGGCGATCGCATTGCTCGGCGACAGTGTGCGCGCCTCGGACGACACGGGCGTCTTTCCCGCGGCACGCGACGTGACGGCGCGGCTCGCGAGCGAATTGCGCCCCGGCGACCGCGTGCTGGCGCCCATCCCGACGAACGGACCGTTGCTCTACTATTTCGGCGCGCGCGGGTTGGATACCGCGCTGCTCACCACGCCGCCGGAGAGGACGCGGCGTGCGTGGCTGGTGCTCGAGCCGGCGCGCGGGCGCACGCTGCAGTGGGCCGTGACTGTGGGAATGATCGATCCGGCCGTCTACGATCAACCCGCGCTGATCCTGCAGCGCCCCGACGTCGAGATCTGGCGCAGCGAGAAGCGCTAGTCGATCAGTGCGGGTACGGCGTGAGCGTCGCGGTGGAATCGCCACGCCGCAGGTGCGGCCCGAATCGGTACCAGGTGCGGTCGCCGAATCGTGATCGCAGCACGTCGTTGTGTGTGCCGAGGTCGAGCACGTAGACCACGTTGCCCCCAATCCGTCCATCGGGCTCGATCGTGTTCGACGGGAAGAAGGGACCATACGTCGCCGGCCCGTCGGCATCGCTCGTCAGGTCGGAGATACAGGCGGGCGACGGGTCGGACGATGGGTCGTACGCCCGTACCGTCCGCTCCATGCGCGCGAGTCGGCCTTCGGTTGAGGTCCCGGGCCGTTCCTCATCCACGATCGCCTGGCGCACCGCACACGGATGCGCCGACGCGAGGAGGCGCATGGCGTCACCGCGCTCGACATGGAGTGCCCACATGCGCCGCAGCGCCAGCGCTTCCCAGCTCTCGGCCACGAACACGACGGCGTTCCGCAGGTGCGCGTCGCGCTCGATCTTCGCGGGGTCGAGCCGCGCCATCGGTGAAGCGCTGCGGTAGAGCCGATATCGTCCCAGCGGACTCGCATCGACGTCCCACGCGATCCAGCCGGCGAGCAGGCCGATCGGCAGCACGAGCAGCGCTGCGCGACGCACGGTCCCCTGCGTCGCGGCCGCGACGATGAACGGTGCGCGGGCCACCAGCAGCACGAAGACGGGCAGCGCCGTGAACAGGAAGCGCGGCCCGCGGAACTCACCTTCGTGCCAGTACAGCGCGTATCCCACGAGCTGCGCCGCGGCGAACGCGATCAACAGCCGATCCCAGCGCGACGGACGTCGGAGCAGCAGCAGCCCGGCGACGATGACACCTATTGCCGGCAGGGGTGACTCGAGCAGCGCGACATCCAGCTCCAGCAGGTACTTCGACGCGAACATCAACGCACGGATCGGCGTGTGCGCCGTGCCGTATGGATCGGTGTGGAAGCCAAGCTGGTGCGCGTGGCCGTAGAGCACCTCGTATCCGAAGCGCAGCGGAGCGCCGGTCGTTCGCCAGTTGGCCAGCAGCAGCAGAGCAACCGGCACCGCCCCGGCGATCCCCTGAAGCACCAACGAGCGGACCCGCTCGCCACTCGTGCGCGCGCACCAGAGCTGCATCGCGCCGATCACCGCGGCCACGATCGCCGCGTCGAGCGGCCGCACCGCGGCTGCCGTGCCGAGCGCCAGACCGATCAGCACGCCCGACCGGCGCAGCGCGCGGCGATCCTCGGCGTCGTACCACACGGCGAGCTGTGCGAGCGCGACGCTCGCCAGCCACATCGTCGGGACGTGGTTCATGTAGCTCGCCGACATGAACAGCGCGAACGGCGCGAACAGCAGCACCAGCACGGCGGCGCGCGCGGTCCCTTCGTCGTACGCCCGGCGAGCGAACTCGTACACGTTGGGGAAGGTCAGCGCGAGGAGCACGGGATTCACGAGCCACGCGACGCGGAGTACGAGCCCGAGCGCCAGGAAGGCGGGACCCCCGATCGGGAACTGGGAGTACCACCGGCCGCGGTCGATCACGTTGTCCATCCCGAAGAACTCGGGATTGGGGTCCACCGGAAGGGAAAGTCGCCCGCTCAGGAGAATTCGCGCGTGCCACAGCTGCGCCACTTCGTCGGCGTTGTGCGGTTGACGCGCGAACAACAGGATGGTGAGCGCCGCGGCGGCGATGAGCGCGAGGAGCGCGGCACCCCAGACGAACCACCGGGCGGGGATGCGCATGACGCCGCCGGTGATGGCATCCATCACTCCGTCGACGCGACCCGGGAGCCACCGTGCCAGCGCCAGCGCAAGGAGCACCAGACTCGCGCTGCCCAGCATCCAGTAGATGCTCATGGGTCCGAACCACATGCCGACCGCCGTCGGCGCGAGCGCATTCGCGAGCGGCACGATGCCGAATGCCGACAACCCGAGCGCGGCGGCTACCGGCAGCAGCGCGCGGTTCTCGTCCGCGGCGCCGACGGCCGCGAGCATGAGGGTGACGGCGGCGGCGAATGCCAGGGCCGGGAACAGCACCGGCCAGCCGAGCAGGTCGGCGGCGGTCGGTGCGCGGCCCAGGCCGAGCGCCACCAGCGCGACGAACAGGAGCGCGCCGGCGATGCCCCCCGCCATGAGCGTCGCCATGCGCAGGGGTCGCGCGAGGCGCCGAGCGAGCGCGACCGCCGGTATCGCGCCGAGCAGCGCGCCCGACGCCGCGAGAATCCTGAGTCGCGAAGCGCCGTCACCACCTTCGCGCAACAGTGCGGGGAGCGCTGCGTACACGAGCGCCAGCGCGCCGAGCACGCGCGGCGAGCGCACGAGTGACGCCAGCCGCGACGACTCCTCCGGGGCCGCCGGCAGCGCGACGACTTCGCTCCGGTCGGCGGCGCCCGTCATTACTTCGCTCTGTACCGTTCCACGAGGGCGCGATCGCGCGGCGCGGGGCCGGTGCTGCCCGCCTTCATGAGCGCCTCGATCTCGGCGATCTCGCGCGGCGCGCGCGAGATCCACTCCACACCCGTGTCGGTGACGATGTAGTCGTCCTCGATGCGCACGCCGATGTTCCGGTAGAAGGTCACCATCGGCAGCAGCTTGGCTGCGATCTCGCGGTTCCGCGGCGTGTCGGGCATCTCCTCGAGCACGTGCTCACGGACGTAGATGCCCGGCTCCAGCGTGAACGCGCTGCCCGGTCCCAGCTTGGCGATGAAGTAGTACTGCTCCGGATCGTGCACTTCGAGACCGATGCCGTGCCCCAGGCCGTGCATGTAGAAGAGGCGGTACTGCGGGCACTGTCGAGGGGTTGCGCCCGTGCTGCAGTCGTAGGTCGCGTCGGGCGCTTCGATCAGCCGCAGCTTCGCCAGCCCGTTCGCGATGACGATGTTGGCCGAATCGTTCATCAGCCGCGACGGCGCGCCGATCTTGGCCTGGCGCTCCGCCGCCGCCTGTGCCTCGCGCACGATCGTGTAGATGTCGCGCTGCGTCGGCGAGAAGTGGCCGCTCGCCGGCACCGTGCGCGTGACGTCGGCGGCGTATCCCTTGTACGATGCCCCGATGTCCATAACGACCAGGTCGTTGATGTCGATGAAGCGGTCGTTGGCGTTGTAGTGGAGCGTCGTGGAGTTCGGACCCGAGCCGACGATCGTGGAGAACGACGGACGGTCGGCACCGTTGCGGCGGAAGGTGTACTCGATCAGCGCCTGGATCTCGAACTCGTTCATCCCGTCCTTCAGCGCGGCGATCGCCTCCTTCTGCGCGCGCACGGTGATGTCCACGGCCTGCCTGATGAGCGCCAGCTCGGCGGGACTCTTCGTCCCGCGCAACTCCTCCACGAGGTCATTCACCGGCGTGACCTTGAGGTTGGGATACTTCTTCTGGAGCGCGTCCATCAGCTGTTCGTCCGGCGAGCGGATCACCACGCCGTCGTTCGCGTCGTGCAGCCCGAACTCGCCGACGACGTGAAAGGGCATCCCCGTCTTCGCGAGCGAATCGAGCACCGCCGGCAGATCGGCCACCGTGCGACCGCGGATGCTCGTCAGCTCGGTGACGCCCTTCACGCCCAGGCGCGTCCCCGTCCACACCTCGCGACTGGGCTGCTTGGGCTGCACGAACATCATCGCCCACGCGACCTGCGGCCCCTTCTTCACCATCACGAGCGCCGCATCGGGCTCCTTGAACCCGGTGAGATAGAAGAACGAGGGCGCCTGATAGAACGACAGGTAGTCCTGCGCCGGTTCGTGCGCGCCGAGCGCGACGATGACGCCGTCGGGAACGCGGGTGGCGAACTGCATG
>DASSIC010000392.1:0-11871 GCA_035692325.1 Gemmatimonadaceae bacterium
TCGAGCGGCGTGAGATGAAAGGTCTCGTCCATCAGGCAGGCCTCGCTCCGAACAGTACCGTGCCGAGGCGCACCAGAGTGGCGCCCTCTTCCACCGCGATCTCGTAATCTCCCGACATGCCCATGCTCAGCTCCGTCGCCGGATGACCTGCCGCACGCAGCAGCTCGCCGCAGCGCCGCGTGCCGGAGAACACCCGCCGCAGCGTCACGACGTCGGCGTCGAAGGGTGCCATCGTCATCACGCCGCGCACGACCAACCCTGGCAGGGTCCGCAACCGTTCCGCCTCGGCCGTGAGCGACGCCGGCTCGTAGCCGCCCTTCGTGCCTTCCCCGGAAACGTTCACCTGCACCAACACTTCGAGCGGCCGTCCGCGCGCCGCTCCGTACGCCGACAGCGCGTCGGCCAGCCGGGCGGTGTCCATCGAGTGCACCAGCTGGAAGCCGTCGAGCTGCTTCACCTTGTTGCGCTGCAGATGCCCGATGAGGTGCCAGCGGAGGGGCGCGTCCACCTGCGCCATCTTCGCCACCGCCTCCTGAACCTTGTTCTCGCCGACGTCGCGCAGCCCAGCCTGCCACGCGGCGAGTGGTGCGTCGGGACCGTACGTCTTCGTCACCGCGACGATCGTCACCGTCTGCCCGAACCCGCCCCGCTGCCGCGCCCGCTCGATCGACTCCCGTACTGCGGCCAGCCTCGCCGGCAGGTCCTGAAATGGCATAACACGCGAATTTACCGAAGGTTGCACCTCACTTCAAGCGAGTCCCGCCCGGGCGTCGCCGGGTTGCGGAGCAGCGGGCACGAGAGGTAGCCGAGCATCCATGCGGCCACGTCGTCCACGAGAGGCGCGCCGGTAGAACGGGGCGCCGCTCGCGCTGCCCACGGAGCCGTGCGCGCATCGTCGATCATCGCCGGCTCGACCGCACCCGTTCTCGCCTGCTGCGCGACGTAGACCAGCCCTTCCAGCCTCCAGTCGCTGCCCAGGAGCGCGCGTTCGGACGCGCTGAGCGCCGGCGACGCCGCAACGGGGCGCCCCGCACCGCGGGCGGCGCTCGCGAGCTGTACGGCGACCTCCTCATGCTGCCATCTGGTGTCGGGCACCGGCACGTCTCCCCATCGCAGCCCCGTCCGACGCCGCAACTCCGCCTGATACCACTCGGCGGGGAGAAGGGAGATCGTGACGAGCGTGACGTCGCGCCGCGTCCCGAGCACCTGTTGCACGTACCAGAGCGGGTAGCTGTCGTTGTCGCCCGCGACGAACAGCACCGCGTTCTCGGGTGCGCTCTGGAGCAAGGATTTCGCGACGAGCCGTGCGGCAGACGCGCGCGGCTCGCGTGACCGATCCGATGCCTGCCAGTTTCCAGCGAGCGGGATCACGAGCACCAGCAGGGCGAGTGGCGCGGGCCAGCGCCGCGCTCGCACGACCGAGAAGGCACCGTATCCCACCAGGCAGCCCCAGGCCCAGAAGCCAAGCACGAAGAAGTAGTCGCGCTCCCGTGCTTCGTGAGGCGCGCTGTCGGGAATCACCCCCCAGCCGAGCGAGCTTCCCGCCTTGAGGTTCAGATATGCCGCGACGCCCAGCGTACCGCAGACGAGCAGCACCAGCAGGGCATCGGCGACGCGGCGTGCGTCGCGCCGCATGCTCCGCGCGCCGGCGACCGCGAGCAGCACGAACGCCGCCGTGGCGGCGACGCGTGACGGCGTCGTGAAGATGCCATGCCCCCACCCGAGCGCCGCCTGCCAGTCGGCGTACTGCGCGACGTTCGCGAGCTGAAGCCAGATGGGCGCCTGGCGCGGCAGGAGCGACGCAAGGTCGTACTGTCGGCGCGCGACGACGTCGGTCAGCGCGGCGAAGGTGGAGGGGTTGCCCTGATTCAGCAGTGGATCGTGGCGGGCTCGCACGAGCATCACCAGCAGCGCGCTCGACGCCAGCATGCACGACGCGAGCAGCACAGCGCTCGCCGTCCACGCACTCCCTTCCGGATCGCCCCGCCCGCCCTGTAGTGATCGCGCACGCGCGGCGCCGACGATCATGAGTGCACAGCCGGCGATCGTCAGCCAGAGCGAAACGCGCCCCACCCCCGCCGCGAACACGAGCGCGCCGCCGAGCGTGAGCACTCGTGTCCCGCGCCATTCGCCCGTGTCGCGCCGGGCCGCGAGCGCGATCGCCGCCGGCGCGCCGACGAGGGCACTCAGATGCACCGCCGGCGCGAGGGCGATGAGATACGCCGTGCATGTCAGCCATCGACGCGCCGACGCGCCCTCGCTCTGCCGCGCGCGCGCCGCACAGCTCAGCAGCACCACCACGTGAAGAAGGGAGACGGCATACACTTCCGTCTCCGTCGCGTTCGACCAGACCGAGGCCATGAGCCCCGCGCATGCGACGCCAGCCACGGCGCCCCACGTCGCGCCGGCACGCCCTCGTGTCTCGCGCGCGAGGAGCGCCGCCATGAGCGCGCCGGCGAGCGCCGTGCAGACCGCCGACAGGATATTCATTGCGCGCGCCGGATCGACGATCGGGGAGAGCAACAGCGTCCAGACCCGTCCCACCGCGACGTACAGCGGGGTGCCCGGCGGATGCGGAATGCCGAGACCATCCGCCGCGGCGATGAACTCGCCGGCGTCCCAGAACGTCACTCCCGGCGCGAGCGTGAGGAGGTAGCACGCCAGCAGCGCCCCGCCGGTCAGCCAGGCTGCGCGACGCTCGGTCAGGTCGGCGCCCCCGCCGACGTGAGCGACGGCTGCGCCGGCGCGCGTCCCGCGAGCAGCTCGCGCAGCTCCGTCGGCGCCACATCCCGCCAGAGCCGCCCGCGTTCTGCCACCGAGATCGTGGAACGCTCCTCGCTCACCACGACGACGATCGCGTCGCTCTCGTCGCTCAACCCGAGAGCGGCGCGGTGTCGTGTTCCGAGCACGCGGTCGGTGAGCGGCTTCTGCGACAGCGGGAGGATGCAGCCAGCCGCGATGATGAGATCGCCGCGCACGAGCACTGCCCCGTCATGCAGCGGCGAGTACGGCGTGAAGATCGTCAGCAGCAGGTCGGCCGACACCTTCGCTTCCACCGGCGAGCCGGACTCCGTCCATTGATCGAGCGGCACCTCGCGCTCGAGCGCGATGATCGCTCCGATCCCCGAGCGGCTCAGGCGCTCCACCGCCTCCACGATCTCCTCGGCGACCTCGCGCTCCTCCATCTGCCGGAACACGCGGGCGAACCGCGCCTGCCCCAGGTGCGCCAGCGCCGCGCGGAGCTCGGGAGCGAAGACGACCAGCAGGGCGATGGCTCCGTACTGGAAAACGTAGCCGAGCAGGAAGGTGATCACCTGCAGCTTGAGCACCCACGCGAGCGCGTACGCGACGAGCAGAATCCCCAGCCCCGTGACGATCTGCAGCGTGCGCGTGCCGTGAAAGAGACGGAGCACGCGGTACGCCGCATACACGATGAGCACCAGCTCGAGCAGCTCGCGCCAGCCCGGGTGCAGGAGCTGCAACCCTTCCGTCTCGGTCACTCGTCGGCCCCGGCGGCGCGAATCGCCGCGGCAACGTCGAGCGCATGCCGCGTCGCGGCGACGTCGTGCACCCGCAGCACTTGCGCGCCGCGCTCGTAAGCCGACACCGCCGCCCCTACGCTCCCGAATGCGCGGTGACTCGGATTCTCCTCGCCGGTGATCTGGCCGATGAACCGCTTCCGCGACGCACCGACGACGACGGGATGTCCCCACGCCGCGAGCCGCTCGAGACAGGCCAGCGCGCGCAGCGACTGTTCCGTACGCTTGGAGAAGCCGATGCCCGGATCGACCGCGATCGCCGAGGGCTCGATGCCGGCGCGCTTCGCGGCGGTCACTCGTTCCGCGAGCTCCGTCAACATCTCGTCGAGGAAATCGGCGGCGTAGTCGGCATGCGTGGTGCCGGCCATGTCCGCCACCCCGCCACGGGAATGCATCACCACGACCCCCGCCTCGGCAGCGGCACAGACGGCACCCATCTCGGCATCCAGCCGCAGTCCCGAGACGTCGTTCACGATGTGCGCCCCGGCCGCGAGCGCCGCCTCGGCCACGGCAGCCTTCACGGTGTCCACCGAGATGGCGAGATTCGGGCGCTCCGCCGCGAGGGTGCGGATCACGGGCAGCACGCGCCGGAGCTCTTCGTCCGCGGTAACGGGATGTGCGCCCGGCCGCGTCGACTCGCCGCCGACGTCCAGGATGTCGGCGCCCTCGGCGATCAGGCGCGCCGCATGGGCCAGCGCGGCGCCGGGCGACAGGAATCGATCGCCGTCGCTGAAGCTGTCCGGCGTGACGTTCACGATGCCCATCACCAGCGGACGTTCGAGGCTCAGCGCTCGACCGCGAATCGTCCAGGCGGATGGGGAAGGCATCCGGAGAACATAACCCCTGACGCCCGGGCCAAGCCATGCGCGCCGCGATGGTCGCCGAATTGGTCGGCGAGCCATTCTCCGGAATGAGACGAGGGGCGGAGACGCCAATGCGTCACCACCCCTCGATCCCGCCGCTCGCTACGACGTGCCTTACGCCGGCGACGGCTCCGGCCCGCCGAGCAGCGGCGGATTGCGGCGTGGCTGCGGCAGCGGTGTCGGGATCGGCGCGGCTGACGGTACCGGCGGTACACCACTCGTCCGCGGCGGCAGCGATTCGCCGCGCGCGATCATGCGGATGTCCTCCGCCGTCAGCGTCTCCCGCTCGAGCAGCGCACCGGCGATCGTGTGCAGCAGGTCGAGGTTCTCGCTCAGCACCTGCTTCGCCCGATCGTACGCCGTCGTGATCACGCGCTTCACCTCTGCATCCACGAGCTGCGCGGTCTGCTCGCTCACCTCGCGGCGATGCTGGATCTCGCGGCCGAGGAAGAGCTCCTGCTCGTTGTCGCCGACGAGAATCGGCCCGATGGCGTCCGAGAGTCCCCACTGCGTCACATAGCGACGCGCGATGCTCGTGGCCTTCTGGATGTCGCTCGACGCGCCCGTCGTGACCCGGTCGTAGCCGAACACCAGCTCTTCCGCCGTGCGACCGCCATACGACATGACCAACGCGGCCTCCAGCTGCTGGCGTGTGATCGACACGCGATCGTCCTCCGGCAGCGTGAACGCGAGGCCGAGCGCGCGACCACGCGGTACGATCGTCACTTTGTGCAGCGGATCGTTGCCGGCGACCTTCATCGCGCAGAGTGCGTGACCCGCCTCGTGGTACGCCGTGAGACGACGCTCCTCGTCCTTCATCACCATGGACTTTCGCTCGGCGCCGAGCATCACCTTGTCCTTGGCGTCTTCGAGGTCGACCATGTAGAGCTTGTCGTGCTCGCGTCGGACGGCCAGCAGCGCCGCCTCGTTCACGAGGTTCGCCAGATCGGCGCCCGCCATCCCCGGCGTGCCCCGCGCCAGCGTCGTGATGTTCACGTCTTCGCCCACCGGCTTGTTGCGCAGGTGCACCTTGAGGATGCCCTCGCGACCGCGGAGATCCGGGGCGTCGACGACGATCTGCCGGTCGAACCGGCCGGGCCGCAGCAGGGCCGGATCGAGCACGTCGGGCCGGTTCGTCGCGGCGATCAGGATCACGCCGTCGTTCGACTCGAAGCCGTCCATCTCCACGAGCAGCTGGTTGAGCGTCTGCTCGCGCTCGTCGTGACCACCGCCCAGGCCGGCGCCGCGATGGCGGCCGACCGCGTCGATCTCGTCGATGAAGATGATGCACGGCGCCTGCGCCTTGCCCTGCTCGAACAGATCGCGCACGCGGCTCGCGCCGACGCCGACGAACATCTCCACGAAGTCCGAGCCGGACATGGAGAAGAACGGACGCCCCGCCTCACCGGCCACGGCGCGGGCGAGCAGCGTCTTGCCCGTGCCCGGCGGGCCGACGAGCAGACATCCCTTGGGCAGCCGCCCACCGAGCTTCGTGTACTTCTGCGGGTCCTTGAGGAACTCGATGATCTCCTGGAGCTCCTGCTTGGCCTCGTCTGCGCCCGCCACGTCGGCGAAGGTCACCTTGGGGGTGTCGCCGGTGAGCAGCTTCGCCTTCGACTTGCCGAACGAGAAGGCCTTGTTGCCCCCCGCCTGCATCTGTCGGAAGAGGAACAGATAGAAGCCGATGAGCAGCAGCCACGGCAGGAAGTTGATCACCCACGCCATCAGACTGGGCTTCGCATCCTGCGACGTGATCTGCACGCCCTTCTGCATCAGCAGCTCGACCTCCGCCGGCGAATCCTTCGCCAGCAGCTGAGTCGTGAACTTCTTGGCTGGCTTGTTGTTCACCGTCACCGGCTCCTTGAAGCTGCCGGTGACGTTCTTCCCGGCCTGCACGGTGACCTCGGAGATGTTCCCGCGCTCGAGCTGCTGGCGGTACTGGTCGAAGCGGATCTCCGGCGCCGACTCGGCGCGCGCGCCCGAGAGCTGGATCAGGGCGACGGGAATGAGAAGGATCAGAATCCAGAAGGAGAGCGTCTTGGACAGACGTCCCCAGTTGGTCGGACCCTTGTTGTTCTTGTCGTTCTTCGTTGGTGGCATAGGTCCCGGCATCTACAGCAGGCTCGCGATGTATGGCAGGTGTCGGAAGCTTTCGGCGTGATCCAGCCCGTATCCGACGAGGAATTCGTGTGGTGCGTCGTACCCGATGAACTTGGTCTCGTACTTCAGCTCTTCGGCGATGTGCTTGTGCAGCAGAGCACAGATCTCGAGAGAACGCGGATTCCGTGCCTGAAGCAGGTCCATCAGGCGGTTCAATGTCCGCCCGGTATCCACGATGTCCTCGACGAGCAGGATATGCTTCCCCTCCAGCTTCGTCTCGGGGTCATACACCAGACGGACGTTTCCGCTCGACACCGTCCCCTCTCCGTAGCTCGAGGCCACGAGGAAGTCCACGTGCAGCGGACGGTTGATCTCACGCACGAGATCGCTGAGAAAGATGAAGCTCCCCTTGAGCAAGCCGAGCACGAGCAGCTCGCCGTCGGGATAGGCCGCCGTGATCTCGGCACCGAGCTCCTTGACGCGCCGGGCGATCTCGGGCGCGTCGTAGACGATGCGGCGCAGGGTCCGGCCTTCGAGGCGCGGATCAGCGATCGATGCGTTCACAAACGTAGTGTCGAACCGGTCTGCCGGACCGCTCGGTTGCCGCGTCACTGCGGCGAACTCCTGGAATCCAGATCACATCGTCCCCGGCAACCACTACCGGCCACCCCGCGCGATCCAGGCCATGCACACCAGCATCCGATAGATAACGCTTCACGCGCCGAGGTTGCTGTCCTCCCGCCGTCGTCAGACGGTCGCCCGCCGACCAGGGCCGAACGATCGCTTTCGATTCAGCCGGTAGCGCAGCCGTCCAGACGTCGCGGCCAACGGTCGCCAAGCCTCGCCCCTCCGACGTGACGCCACTGGCCAGGCGAAACCGGAAGCTCCCCCAGCGCATTGCACCCTTCCGGGGGAGCGGCGCCGCGCGCACCTCGTCGACCGGGCGGCGGCGCAGCTCGTATTGCTCCGCACTCGCCTCGACGGTCCACCCTCCCGACAGCGGGATCGAGCCGCGGCGGTTGGAATTGATAAACGTCGCGAGACGCCGAGTTCCGCGGCGGTCCAGTGCAAGCCCCACGCGCCCCGCCAGTGCAGCCCACATCACCGCAAGTGAATCCTCGTCGTAGCCCAACAGTTCCGTGCGAGCGATCGCGAGCGATCCATCGCCTCCCACTCGCGCGACGAGCTTCGCGTCCACGAACGCCTCCACCTCCGCACGCCACGCCGCCGCACGGCGTCCCGCGGTGATCAACGTGTCGTCGATCCCGGCATCGGCGCGTCGCAGCGCGGGCAGCAGGTCGAGCCGCACGCGGTTGCGCAGGTGTTCCCGGCACCGATTGCTCGGATCCTCCATCCACCGTACTCCCTCCGCGTGCGCGAAGGTTCGGAGCTCGGCACGCGAGACGTCGAGCAGCGGGCGGAGCACGTCGCTTCGCGCCTCGAGCGCGGCGAGGCCGCGCGTACCACTGCCGCGGAGGATGCGCATCAGGACGGTCTCGACCTGATCGTCGCGCGTGTGTGCGGTCACGATGCGGGCACCAAGCGACCGCGCGGTCTCACGGAGAAAACGGTAGCGAGCCGCTCGCCATGCTGCCTCCCGTCCGGAGGACCCGTGCTCACGATCGTCGATCCGACCCATCACGACCCGCACGCCGTACGCACCAGCGGCTCGGGCGACGTATGCAGCGGCTGCCGTTGCCGCGGCTCCGGTCCCATGATCGAACGTGGCGACCGCCGCGATGTGTGCGCGCGCCGAGGTGGCCATTGCATGCAGCAGGGCCATCGAGTCGAGCCCGCCGGAGACGGCGAGCAGCAGGGGCGCGTCGGCATTGCGCGCCGCGCGGCGCGCTGCATCGTGGACGACGCTCCCGGGATCATGGGACATTGCCTTGAAGTATAGCGGCGCTCGCGCCGTCGTGGAGTGTCGCGCCCTCTGGCTCGCATCCCGACGCCCCGCTATCTTGCACGGCGTCACACCAGCCTTTCACGGTTACAGGAGCGCTCTCCTTTGGAAACTCACGGCCCCCTTGGCGTCCTCTGGGCTGGTCTCGGCCTCTGCGGCTTCTACATCGCGCTGGTCTGGATCAACACCCTGCTGGGTTTCGTTCTGACGCCGCTCTTCCTGGTCCCGCTTACCTGGCTGCAGGACAGAGTACGCGGGAAGGCCCCCGCGCGTGGCTGACCGCGCCTCGCGCATCGAACTTCATCAGGCGGGAAGGGACGCATGCCCACGGCACGCGTCCCTTCCCTTTTTCGCTCGTGGCCGCCGAGCGCTGCTTGCCGCGACGCTCGTCCTCGGCTTCGCGGCGCCGGGCAGCGGGGCCCAACAGCTCGCACCGCGCCCCTGGCTCGACTGGCACAGCACCGAGACGGAGCACTTCGTCTTTCACTACCCGAGCGAGTATCGGGACTGGACCCTCTCGCTGGCGCGGCGCATCGAGGGAGTACGCGGCCAGGTGCAGCGGCTCGTCGGATTCTCGCCCGCCCAGCGCGTGCACGTCGTCGTCGATGCACCGACGAACGACGCGAATGGCTATGCATTCACGCCCCTCGACGCACCGACGATCGTGCTCTGGCCCACGCCGCCCGATCCGCGTGAAGAGATCGGACACGCGCGCGTGTGGCAGGAGCTGCTCGTCACGCACGAGTACGCGCACGTCGCCCAGCTCACACGCCCATCACGCAATCGGTTCAAGCGGCTGCTGTGGGCACTCGCGCCCGTTCCCCTGGGACCGATCGCGACGAAGGCACCGCGCTGGGTGCTCGAGGGCTACGCCACGTACGTCGAAGGACGCGTGACCGGGAGCGGACGTCCGAACAACGCCTGGCGTGCCGCGATGCTGCGCCAGTTCGCGCTCGAGGGACGGCTGCCGAGCTACGGACAGCTCAGCGCAGGCAGTGGCGGGTGGGAAACGGGCAGCTTCGCCTATCTGGCTGGTTCGGCGTATCTCGAGTGGCTCGCGCGGCGCGAAGGCGACTCCAGCCTCGTCGCGCTGTGGCGTCGCATGACGGCCGTCACCGATCGCTCCTTCGACCAGGCGTTCGCCGGTGTGTATGGTGGCTCCCCCGCGGAGCTGTATGGTCGGTTCAGCGCCGAGCTCACCGCGGACGCGCTCGCGCTCGAGCGCGCGATGCACCCTGACAGCACGAGCGAGGGGAACCTCGTGCAGCGACTCGTCCGCAACACCGGCGACCCCGCCGTGTCGCCCGACGGCCGGTATGTCGCGCTGACGGTGCGGCGCACCGATGCGCCGAGCCAGCTCACCGTGTGGCGCACGGCCGACGAACCCGACACCGCCGCCGCGCGCCGGCGTGAGATGCAGCTCAAGCGCGATCCCGAGGACGTACCCGACCGCGCCTTCCTGCCGCCGCCGAAGAAGCCGGTGATCACGCTCATCGCCCCCGACGGCGCGCCGTACGAGTCGCCGCGCTGGTTCAGCGACGACAAGCATCTGCTCGTCTCGCGTGTCACGCCGTCTTCCGATGGGACACTGCGCCCGGATCTGTACGTCTGGAACGCGGAGGACGGCGATCTGCGACGCGTGACGCGCGGCGCGGCGCTGCGCGAGGCCGATCCGTCGCCCGACGGGAGCTGGGCCGCCGCGATCCGGTGCGACCATGGCTGGTGCGATCTCGTGCGCGTGGATCTCACGACCGGGGCGCTTCGGGTGCTTCGCGCCGGCAGCGTCGATCGCAACTTCTATCGTCCCCGCGTCTCGCGAACCACGGGCGAGATCGTCGTCGCCGAGCAGTCGAACGATCGCTGGCGCATCGTGCGCGTGTCGCCCGAAAACGGATCGTTCCGGTACGCCGATCCCGACGACGGTGTCTCGCGCTACGACGCCACCTTCGCGCGCGACGGCCGCACGATCATCACGACGTCCGAAGCGGGTGGCATCGCCAACCTCGAGCAGCTCGACAGCGCGACCGCTGCGCCACGACGGCTCACCGCGGTCACCGGTGCGGCCGTGGGTCCGGACGTCGCACCGGACGGCGCCATCTGGTTTCTCTCGCTTCAGGGCAAGGGTTACGACCTGCGGCGTCTGCCGCGGGAGAGCGCGAGTCGCCAGCCCGCGCTACCCGGCGCGCTCGTGCTCGCCGACTCGGCGTCGCCCGTGCTCCCGCCGCGACTCGTGCGCGCACGCGATGATTCGTCGCATCGTCCGCCCCTCGCGGCGATGACCGACGAACGTGGCTACGGCAGCGGACCGACGCGCATTCGCTATCTCCCGTCGTCGACGAGCGGATTCGGTGGCACCACCTCGCAGCTCGCGCTCGTGCGCAGCGATCCGGTTGGCCGGCTGGGCATCGCGCTCCTCGGATCCGTCGGCAGTGCGGCGTTGCCCGCGGGTGGCGCGCTCACCCTCACCTCGCGCCGCTTCCGCACGGAGCTCACCGCGAGTGGATGGCTTTCGCACGAAGCGCCGTCGCGCGAGCTCGCCGCGGCGTCCGATGAAGGGCTCGACCTGTCGCGGGGTGGCGGCGCGCTGCGCGCCGAACGGACCCGGTTCGGCGATGGACGCGACCTCACCGGCACCCTGGCCATCCTCGCGGAGCAGCAGCGCCCATCCGCCTTCGCCAGCGCGACTCGCAGCGCGGCACTCGGCGGCTTTCACCTCGCGCTCCGCCAGCGTGACGACGAGGTCCGTTATCAGGAACAGCTTGGATTCATGAGCGAAGTGGGGCAAACCCGCGACGGCGCCTACGTGCGCCAGCGGCTGGCGCTCCACGTCGGCACCGGCCGGGGAACACGTCCTCTCACGACGCTGCGGCTCGCCTACGGCAGCGTGGGCGGAGGCGACGGCAGTGTCGCGGAGCGCTTCGTCGTCGGCGGTTTCGATTCGCCGCTCATCGACTCCCTATACGACATGCGACGCGTCGAGGCCCCGGCATATCCGCTGGCGAGCGGCGTCGGCTCCTCGTTCAGCGCATACCGCGCCGGACTTCCCCTTCCGCCGGTGGAGCTGTTCTACTCCGGCGTGAGTACCGACATCTTCAGGCATCCGCTGCGCAGCTACGGTGCGGAGCTTCGGCAGCGCTTGCCGGCGATCGCCGCGCTCGGCACCCCCGCGGTGGACGTGCTCACCGGCGTCGCCCGCGCGGTGGACGAACCGGTGAAGAACGCCTGGCGGTACTACGTCACGCTGGCGATACGGCCGTAATGCAGTGAGGCGGTGAAGCGGTGACGCGGTGACGCGGTGACGTAATGACAACTCCTCTCCACGTCCCGCCGTTACCGTCTCACGGCTTCACGGCCTCACGGCTTCACGGCCTCACGGCTTCACGGCCTCACGGCCTCACCGTCTCACCGTCTCACCGTCTCACCGCCATTCAATCCCGCCCCGCGATTCGCGCATCGATCTGCTTGA
>DASSIC010000393.1:0-5885 GCA_035692325.1 Gemmatimonadaceae bacterium
CGCCGAGTGGCGGCGTGGGCGCTCGGCAGCCTCGAGTCGCGCGAGTCGGCGGAGGTACTCGCCGGGGTGCTCGCCCGCGATGCCGATGCCGGAGTGCGCGAGATGAGTGCATGGGCGCTCGGCAACATGGAAGGTCGTGTCGGCACGGCGGCGTTGGCCACGGCACTGCGACGGGACGCCGACGATCGCGTGCGCGAGACGGCGGCGTGGGCGCTCGCTGAGGCGGGCGATCGCGCGCAGGTGGAGGCGCTTGGCGCCGCAGCGGCGGAAGATCGCAGCGCGCGCGTGCGCGGCACGGCCGCGTGGGCGATCGGGCAGCTGCGCGGGGATGGCGGCGGCACCGCACCGGCGGGACTGTTGCGCGTGCTGAAGGACGAGAGCGACGACGCGCGGCTCAAGGCGGCATGGTCGCTCGGTCAGATCGGCGATGCCAACGCCGTCGCCGCTATCCGCGACGCGTTGCGCACTGAATCGAGCAACCAGGTGCGGCGGGCCCTCGTGCGTGCGCTGATCAAGTCGGGCGGCCGCTCGGAGCAGACGCTCACCGAGCTGCTGAGCTCCGGCGACCCCCAGGTGCGCGAGGCCGCGGTGCGCGGGCTCGCCGGCAACAACGCCTTCAACCCGTGGCCCTGGCCGTGGCCGCGCCCCCGTCCCTTCCCATGAGACGTCTGCTGATCGGCGCCCTGCTCGCGCTCGCGGTGGCGACACCGCGGGCGTCGACGGCGCAGGGCGACGACGACACATTGATCGCGGCGGACGATCCCTCGCCGCAGCGGTGGTGGCGGCTCGGCGACGCGCTGTTCAACGCGCGGCGACATCGCGAGGCGATCGCGGCCTTCGAGCGCGCGCTGCAGCTCGGCGCCACCGAGCGCGCAGACGGTGCGTGGCGGATCGCGCGGTCCTACGCGCGCAGCGGGAACCGCAAGCAGGCGCTCCGCTGGCTGGAGCAGGCGGTGGAGCTGGGGTTCGACGTGCGAGAGGCGATCCGGCAGGAGCCGCTGTTCAGCGTTTGGTCCAAAGCACGATCGACCCGCAGTTATCCTGGCGCCCGAAGATGGAGTGGCCTGACGTGAAGAGCGGCGCGACGGCCGCGCGCACGAACACCTCGAGCGCGGCCACCTCTTCGGGGTGCATCGCCTGGAGATAGTCGTAGTCCTGCTCGGTCCCGTCGACGTAGACGCGCGCGATGCATTCCCCCGCGCCGAAGCGCATGTACGCCATCCACTGGTTGTCGGTGCCCATGTGCCCCATCTCGGTGCGCACGCCCGGCAGTCCCTCGATGAGCGCCTGCATCGTGACACGGCCACGGAGCTGCTCCTCGAGCAGCAGGGTACCGACTCCGTTACGGTGACGACGCACCGCATCGGCCACGGCCGCGTTCCGCTTCGTGCGCTCGGCCGTCACCACCATCGCGTCGAGGAGCTGCGCATGTGCGAGGGTCAGCCCGATGGTCGACGTCTCGCCCGGGACGACGTCCACCGCGCGCCGGGCGAGATCGAGCCCCACGCGCTTCACCTCGATCATCTGCGTGCCGGGCATCACGCCGGCGAGGCGAAAGCGACCCGCATAGTCGGTCCGTGCTTCCACCGCGGAGCCGTCGAGCGTGACCTGCGCATCCTTCTGCGGACGGCCGAGTGAGTCGGTCACCGTGCCGACGATGGTACCGGGGGCAGGTGTCGTCTGCCCCGAGTCCACTTCGGCGAGCCGCAGGTTGATCTGCACGACGTGCAGCGGGCCGGTGCTCGCCGGAATCTCGCCGGTGGAGGAGTTGGGCCCGGCGGCCTGCACGATGGCCATCGTGCTGTCGGGCAGGCCGCACAGCCGGTAGAAGCCGGTAGAATCGGTGCGGGTCTCGACGGAGAAGAGCTGTGCCATGTGCGCGCTCACGGTCGAACGCGCGAGCTCGCTCCACGTGAGCCGCACGAGCGCGTTGGCGAGCGGTCGCTGATCGGCGGCCGAGCTGACATAGCCCATCACGATGCCGTCGTGCGCGGCCGGTGGACGCCCTGGTGGCAGCGTACAGCCCGCCGCGAGCGTGTTCAACGAGGGCACGGCGAGATCCCCAACGACCGTGGCGCCGGGGCGCAGACGGATGTCGTAGCGCGGCGGCATCACGCCGATCGTGTCGAGCGACGGGTGTTCGAACGCCAGGCGATAGGTCCCGGCAGGGAGATTCGCGAGAGCGAAGCGTCCCTCCGCGTCGGCCGTATCGAGCACGGGGGACACGGCGAGCCTGCCTCCCGCTGGCGCGAGACCCAGCGCGACCGCATCCGGCGATTCGACCGGAACGAGCCAGACCTGCGCGCCGGCGAGGGGTCGATTCGCCAGGCTGTCATAGACGGTGCCCGTGATTCGCGCCGGCGCCAACAGCTCGCGGTAGGCGATGAGAATGGCGGGGGGAGGAACCGTATCGCCGTCGAGCGGCTTCACCACGCCGCCCACCTCCTCGAAGCTGCCGGTGAGCGCCTGCGACGCGAACGACCGCACGCTTCCCGTCTTGTCCGTCCGTACCTGCGGCATCCTGAGCCGCCAGGCGCTGACGATCCACGCGCCGCCAGGCCGTCGCTCGAACACGACCTGACCTCCGGTGCGATCCTCGCCGAGCATCTGGCGCGGGAGGCCACGGTACTCGTGCCAGAAGTCGAGATAGCGCAGCTCGGCGCTGGCCGAGTCGACCCAGAGCGTCCCGTGAATGTCGTTTCCGCGGCGTCGCTCGAGGGGGGTGAAGCGCACGCCGAACAACCCTTCGGTGGCGTCGCTGCCGCGCGTCACGTCGAAGCAATGGTCGGTGATGAACTGATCGGAGAGCAGCACCTGCTCGTCCGGCGCGTAGAACTCAATGCCATCGGGACGTGCCTGCACGTAGCCGTTGCGCGAGAGGTAATCCGCCGACAGCGCGACGTACGGGCGCGCCGCGTCGGTCGTCCGCGGCAGGCCGACCCGTTCGTCGGTGACGCCGTGCGACGCATCGAGCACGCGACGGAATGCGCGCGCTTCCAGCGACATGCCGGAGTCCTCGCGACTGAGCACCGTCGTCGTGAGCGCCTTGCGGATCTCCTCCCAGAGAGCGGCAAACGACAAGTCGGCAAAGGCGTCGCGCGCGCAGCCGCGATCGCTGGTCGCGAGCTCGCCGACGGCGCGGCCATTGCTCGCGCGGACGTCGATGGACCTGAGAACGACGCGCCGATCGGGCGCGCGCAGGGCGACGTCGACGGTCGCGGTGCCGACCACCAGGACCTCGGGACCGACGACGGGCGCGTAGCCGATGCGACGCAAACGCACGCGATATGGGCCGGCGGCGGCGAGCGGAAGCTGGCGTCGGCCATCGGGCGACAGCACGCCCTGCACGACGACCGCACCGGAGGCGTCGAGCACGTCGACGATCGCGCCGGCGAGCGGTCGACCGGTCGACTGTTCCGTGGCCCGCACGCGCAGCGCCTGCGCGCCAAGCATCGGCGCGCCGAGAACGAGTACAACGAGTGCGAGGGCGCGAGCGGTCATGGCGCGATATTGGCCGCTCGCGCTCGCGGTGTCCAGGCAGTACTGGGGCGGCAGGATTCGAACCTGCAACTTCCCGGGTAACAGCCGGGCGGTCTGCCAGTTGACCTACACCCCATCACATCGAAACAACCACGCGACTCGTCACTTCGTCAGCCGGGAACGCACGGCGTCGGCGAGGCGCGACTCGAGGACACCGGTGGACGAGCAGCGGATGTATTCGCCGGAGAAGGCGGCGGGCTTGCCCATCGGCTCGACCGTCGTGCCGATGACCGTGCCGGCGTCGCCGGCCCGCACCTGCGTGACGACCGACATGTGGATGTCATAGGTCTCCGCGCTCGGTCCGCCCTGCGTGGTGCCGCAGTCGATGAGGCGTACGAGCGGCGTGGAGCCGAGCCGCCGGCGAATGTTGAACCCGGAGTTGCCGATGACGTGGGTCGCCGAATCGATGACGGAGAGCTGGATGCCGAGGGCCTCGTACGCGGCGGGCAGCACCCGCCAGACGTCGGCGACGGAGGCGGACAGCGTCGTGGAATGCGCGTCGACGGCGGAGGGCGACATGCCCATCGCGATGTTGCCGGCGCCGCCCCCAACCACGCGAACGGTCTCGGGAGCTGGCGCACTCTGGGCGACGTTCGAGGACGACGAGCACGCCGCGATGGCGGCGAGCGGGATCAACCGGGCGAGGCGCATGGGGTTCTCCGTGGGTTCGCTTCCGCAACGATGGAGCGGAGGCGAGTCGGAGGCAACCCTCCCTGCGACGGCTCAGTGCGGCGTGATCTGACCCACGTCGCGACGTGGGGGTGCCGGAAGTCGGGCGTCGCCCCGCTCGGACAGGAGCTTCGCGACGAAGCGCTGCGCCTCGGCCACGCGCTCGACCTCGATCGCGACCGCCTCGACGCTCTGCGAGAGGAGCCGCAGCTCGTCGAACTCCGGGCGACCCATGCGGCGCTGCTCCCACTCGGCGAGCATCGCCCGCGCCGCGCCGCGCGCCGCGACGCGGGCGCCGATCCACGCACCGACGAACCCGGTGATGGTGGCGATGCCGCCCGCGACGCCGAACAGCAGCAGGTAGTGCTCGCGCAACGTGCCGATGAACAGCGGAGGAAACACCATGGCATGCTCCGGACGGAGGATGGATCGACGCGCGGTGCAACGATCACTTGGAACTTCAGTGCGGGTCCTTCGCTGCGCTCAGGACGACATACGCTGCGGTGTCCGGGATCGTTTCGTCAGCCGGTGGGCGGGCTGACCACGATCGGTCGACGGATCTCGACCGTGTAGCCGTCGCGCCCGAGGAGCTCGGTGAGCACCTTGGCCGCGCTCTGGTCGGCGTGCTCGAGAATGCCGGACTGCCGCGCCGCGGCCATCAGCTGGCCGCGGATGCGCCGCTGGATGAGGTCGCGGTCTTCCGGCGTGAAGGGATTCAACAGTCCGGCGCGCTCGTCGTACGTCGTGACGTTGAGCACGTCGACGCTGAGGATCTGCGCCGGCGGCAAGGTGACGGTGATGCGCTTGTCGGTGGAGTCGATGCGCACCTCGGTCCCGTGCTCCATGTCGATGCCGGCCGACACCTTTCCCGTGACGACGAGGAGCACCTTCTTCGTCGACATCAGGCGCGTCTGCTCGTAGATCACGACGTCGCGCAAGGTCATCTCGGTGGCGACGAGCTTCGCGACCTCGCGCAGCTTCTCGACGACCGTCTGCTGCGTGATGTTCGGCTCGGAGGGCTGGCCGAATCGTCCGAGCACGCTCGAGGCGGAGCGCAGCAGGAGCAGCGGCACCAGCAGCACGACCACGACGACCGCAGCCACGATCGCCCAGCGCAGCGCCGAGCGTCGTGGTGGTGGAGTGGGAGGAACGGTCATGCGGTGAATCTAACGGTGCGGCTCACTGCGGGGGCCCGACGTCGCGTGCCTCCGCCTCCCGCTGCGCCCGTCGCTTCCGCACCTGATACGCCGCGATGACGATCACCACGATCACCAGCGGGATCGCGCCATTGGAGAGGCGCGACGAGGGCTCCGCCGGCCGATTCGGCGCGGGCGGCACGGCGGTCGTCTGCAGCGTGCTCATGGGACTACCGGGGCCGCCGACACCTGAACGCGACCGATCATGTTCGCGTCGCCGCCGAACCAGATCTGCCGCGTCCCCTTGTCGAAGGTCATGTGTCGAATCGTGTTGGGACCATCGGAGGCGATGGTGACGGTCTCGGTGAAGGCCTTCCTGGCCGGATCGAAGGCGACCAGCCGGTTGGGCTGCACGCCGGTCTCGGCGAGCCAGATCCGCCCGCGGTCGTCGAGCGTCATCGCGTAGGGGAGGGAGCCGAGCCCCGAGGGAAGCGCATACTCCTCGACCTTTCCGGTGATGGGATCGAGCCGACCGAGGAA
>DASSIC010000394.1:0-2174 GCA_035692325.1 Gemmatimonadaceae bacterium
ATCGACTCGCCCAGCGAGACGACGAAGTCGTTCATGCTGCACTACAACTTCCCGCCCTTCTCCACGGGCGAGGTGCGGCCGGTGCGCGGCACGTCGCGCCGCGAGATCGGCCATGGCAACCTGGCCGAGCGCGCGCTGCAGGGCGTGCTGCCGGAGTTCGCCGACTTCCCGTACACCCTGCGCATCGTCTCCGACATCCTCGAGTCCAACGGCTCGAGCTCGATGGCGACCGTGTGCGGCGGCTCGCTCGCGATGATGGACGCCGGTGTGCCGATCCGCGGCGCGGTGGCGGGCGTCGCGATGGGGCTGATCAAGGAAGGGAAGAAGTACGCGATCCTCACCGACATCCTCGGCACCGAGGATCACCTGGGCGACATGGACTTCAAGGTCGCCGGTACGAAGGCGGGCATCACGTCCATCCAGATGGACATCAAGATCGAGGGGCTCGACCTCCAGATCATGAAGGAGGCGCTCGCGCAGGCCAAGGAAGGCCGACTGCACATCCTCGGCGAGATGGACAAGGCGCTGACGGCGCCGCGCGCGGATCTGAGCACGTACGCGCCGCGGATCGTGACGCTGATGATCAATCCCGAGAAGATCGGCGACCTGATCGGACCGAAGGGCAAGACCATCCGCGGCATCCAGGACGAGACGGGTGCCGAGCTGACGGTCGACGACACCGGGCTCGTGACGATCGCCGCCGTCGGCGGCGAAGCCATGCAGCGCGCGCGGCAGATGGTGCAGGCCATCACCGCCGAGCCGGAGATCGGTGCCACGTACGAGGGCACCGTCAAGACGACGACCGCCTTCGGCGCCTTCGTCGAGATCATGCCGGGCACCGAAGGCCTCGTGCATATCTCGGAGCTCAAGCACGGGCGCACCGATCGCACGGAGGACGTCGTCAACAAGGGCGACCGCGTGACGGTGAAGCTGCTGGATCGCGACGAACGCGGCCGCCTGCGCCTCTCCATGAAGGCGCTGGTGCCGAAGCCCGAGGGGATGCCCGAGGAAGAGCCGCGTCCGCCGCGTGCCGAGGGCGATCGGCCCCCGCGTGAGGACAGCGAGCGTTCGCGCCCGCGCAGCGGGAGCGGCGGGGGCCGCTCGCGCCGCTAGTGCCGCGCGGTGACACGCCGGCGGGTGGGTTCCGCCGGACCGTGCTGCCCAATGGACTGACCGTACTCTCGGAGCGAATGCCGGGAGTGCGGTCGGTCGCGTTTGGCGCCTGGGTTCGCGCGGCATCGCTGCACGAGTCGCGCGAGAAGATGGGGGTCTCCCATCTGCTGGAGCACATGGTCTTCAAGGGCACCGCGAAGCGCTCGGCCAAGCAGATCGCGCTGGAGCTGGAAGCGCTGGGCGGCTCGCTCGACGCCTATACGTCGCGGGAGCACACCGTCTACCAGGCGCGCGTGCTCGACGAGCATCTCGACGTCGCCGCCGACGTGATCGGCGACTTCGTGTTCTCGCCACTGCTGCGGAAGTCCGATCTGGAGCTCGAGCGCAAGGTGGTGCTCGAGGAGATCGGCATGGTGGACGACACGCCGGACGATCTCGTGTTCGAGCTGCACAGCGAGGCGCTGTGGGGGCAGCATCCCTATGGCTACTCGATCCTCGGCACGCGGGACACCGTGTCGGCGCTGCGCACGGCCGATCTCGAGTCGCTGCACCGGCGGGCCTATCATCCGGGGCAGCTCATCGTGGCGGCCTCGGGAAACGTGGAGCACGACGCCCTCCTGGCAACGCTCGACCGGACCGGATGGACGTCGCGCGACGGAGGCGACGCCTCGCGTCTCGTGGCACCGACTCCCGTCGCCGAGGTACCTCGGCGCCGGCACGTGTCGCGGGACGGGGCGCAGACGCACATCGTCGTCGGCAGCCCGACCGTGGCGCACGGCGACCCGCGGCGGCACGCCGTGGTGCTGCTCAGCGCCCTGCTCGGCGGCGGGATGAGCTCGCGCATGTTCCAGCGCGTGCGGGAGGAGCTGGGGCTCGCCTACGCCGTGTACACCTTCCAGTCTTTCCACGCCGACGTCGGGATGCACGGCGTGTACGTGGGCACCGGACCCGAGACGGCGCGCGAGGCGCTCGATGCGATCAACGCCGAATTGGCCGACGTCGCCGCCGACGTGATCGGCGACTTCGTGTTCTCGCCACTGCTGCGGAAGTCCGATCTGGAG
>DASSIC010000395.1:0-6188 GCA_035692325.1 Gemmatimonadaceae bacterium
CCGTGAACCGTGAACCGTGAACCGTGAACCGTGAACCGTGAACCGTCTAAGGCGTTTCCGTCATCCCGTCTTCCCCTCTTCCCGTCACCGCGCTGGAATCAGGAACCGGCACCTCGGCACATCCGAGCGATCGCAGCGCTCCTGCACCTTTGCGCCGGTCACCTCCGAGAGCAGCTCCTCCACGGCCCGGCAGGTGGCCGGACATGAGCTCACCGCGTCCGACACGACGCATCCATGCCCTCGGATCTCGTAACCCTCCTTCGTGCGCACGAGATCGGCATCGGCGCCCATGTCGGCGAGCAGTGCGGCGCCGGCGTGCGCGCGGTCGTCGAACGTCGCGCTCTTCGGCAGCTCGGGCGCCAGTCGACGGCCAGCACCGCGCAGTACCGCCTCGAGCTGGCTCGACGTCATGCGGTCGCCGAGCTCGGCGAGCAGCGACGACAGCAGCGGCGCGTACGCGCTGGAGAAGAGGGCCGACGTCTGACGGCCGACGCCGTACAGGGTCGCCGGTTTGCCGACCGTGCCGTCGCGCCGAGTGCCGACCGCGCGCACGACGCCGTCCTCCTCCAGCTGGGTGAGCTGGGCACGGACCGCGTTGTCGGTCAGGTCGAGCGCCGCCGCGAGCTCTTCCACGGAACGCTCACCCCGACGCAACAGCGCCACGATTCGACCGCGCGTCGTCTTGCCGAACTGCCGCTGCCACCACGCCATCTGGCCTCCTGGTTCCTTGAATAAGGTAAGTCATCGTCAGAATAAGTCAAACAAATTCTTGACTTATTCCATATCACTCGCCAGCTTCAGCGGGCGGGATCCGGTTCACCACGGCCGGATGACCCGCGAAAGACACCCAACGAGGTCTACGCCATGATGAAGCCGATCGTTCTGCTGACGCTGGTCACTTTCGCCATCTCTCCGTCGGCGCATGCGCAGGCGGCTGCCAAGCTCGACGACCCGACGATCGTCGCCATCTTCGACGCCGCGAACACGTGGGACATCGAGACGAGCCAGCTCGCGCTGAAGAAGAGTCACAACAAGGAAGTCCGCCGCTTCGCCGCGATGATGGTGCACGACCACCGGGCCGTCCGCCAGCTGGGTCGCGACCTGGCGCACAAGCTCTCCGTCACGCCGACGCCGCCCGGCGCCGACTTCCCGCTCGCCGTCGATCACGTGGCGATCATGAAGACGCTGCGCGCCGCGAAGGGGAAGGCGTTCGACAAGGCGTTCATCGATCACGAGGCGTGGTATCACCAGGCGGTGATCGACGCCGTGACGAAGCAGCTCCTCCCGGCGACGCAGAACGCCGAGCTGAAGGCGCTCGAGGTCAAGGTCGCACCGAACTTTCAGGCGCACCTCGCCATGGCGAAGGACATCCAGGCGAAGCTCGCGAAATAGGTTGCCGTTTGGGGGCGCTAGCGAGGTCCCGCGAGAGCGGGCCTCGCTGGCGCCTCGTCGTCACACCCCGATTTCGGCGAGGGCGGCCTGCAGCGCGGATCGCCGGCGACGGCTCACCGGCAGCCGCGTGCCGTCCCTGAGCACGACGACCGCATCTCCGCCAGCGGTGCGCACCTCGCGCACGCGGCCGATGTTCACGATGGCGCCGCGATGCACCCGCACGAACCGCCCGCGATCGAGCCGCGCCTCGAGCGACGCCATCGATTCCCGCAACAGATGGCGACGTCCCTCCACGTAGACCGCCACGTAGTAGTCTTCGGCGGCGATCCATTCGACGTCGTCCAGTGGGATGATTCGCTGCCCATGTGTGGTTCCCACCACCAGATGATTCGCCGCTCGCGGCACCGTGCCGGCCACGGCATCTGCCTCGCCGCCCCCTCGTGGCAGCGCCAGGCGACGCCGCACGCGACGCATCGCCTCGTCGAACCGCTGCTCGGTCACCGGCTTCACCAGGTAGTCCACCGCCTCCACGCCGAATGCGTCGAGCGCGAACTCCTCGAAGGCGGTGAGGAAGACGACGAGCGGCAGCGTCTCCCCGCCTTCCCTCGCCGCGGCTTCACGCAGCATGGCGAAGCCGTCGAGCTCCGGCATCTGGATGTCGAGGAACACGAGATCGGGTTGCAGCTCACCCAACGCGGAAAGCGCGCCGCGGCCGTCGCGACACTCCCCGACGACCTCGACATCCGCGTGCGCGGCCAGCATCTGGCGCATCCCTCGGCGCGCGAGCGCCTCGTCGTCCACGAGCAGCGTCCGGATCATCGCTGCCTCACCTGCGCGGGAGACGCACGACGCATCGTGTGCCTCCACTCGCGACGCGCGTGATCTCGAGCGATCCCGCGCCACCGGACATCGCATCCAGTCGCGCCGCGGTGTTGGACAGGCCGATGCCATAGTCGTCGGTCCCGCTCCAGTCGGAGGGAAGGCCCACACCGTCGTCGCTCACCCAGAGCTCTGGACCACCATCCACGAGTCGCGCGCCGATCTCGATGGTGCCACCGGCACCTCGTGGTGCGATGCCGTGGCGCAATGCGTTCTCGATCAACGGCTGGAGCACGAAGGCCGGCACGTGCATGGACCACGCATGGGGATCGACGACTTCGCGCACGCGAAGCCGATCGGCGAACCGCACGAGCTCGATCTCGAGATATCGCCGCGAGAACGACAACTCCTCCTCCAATGGAACGAGATGCGTCCCGTCGCTGCGCAGCACGTCGCGCAGCAGCTCGCTGAGCAGGGTGAGCATGCGCGCCACGGCCCCACTGTCGCCATCTCGCGCCAGCACGGTGACGGCATTGAGCGTGTTGAAGAGGAAGTGTGGATGCAGCTGCATCCGCAGCGCGCCGAGTCGCGCCTCCGCCAGCTGCGCCGTCAGGCGCGATGCATCCACCTCGCGTCGCCGCGCCTCGGCGAAGTACGCGAGCGCCAGCCCGGCGCCGAGGGTGCCGAAGTAGGTGAGCGTGGTGAGGGGGAGCGCCGACAGGAACCACGAAAGCACCATGCGAGAGAATGGCATGGTGCGTGGGATCGGCGTGAAGAGCTGCGTGGTCAGCGTCGCGACCGATGCATAGAGTAGCCCGGCGGTGAGCGAGACCGCCAGGTGAGCGGCGAGATGTCGGCCGAGTCGGGGGCGCTGCAGCGGCAGGCGCCGTCCGAGGGCGAAGACGAGCGGCGTGAGCAGCGCATAGATCATCCACGCCGGACCCTCCATGACGACGGCGCGCCAGAAGGGATAGCTGCGGCCGCCGAGTCGCCAGAAGAGATACGTCTCGCTCGCTGCCAGCAGGGCCGGCACCATCCAGACCCCGGCGATCACGAGCCACGGTCGCGCGAGGATGCGCTCCATGCGCACGGGCGCAGGAGAGACGGTCGCGGAGGGCACGAGCTCGGGGGATGCGGCGACGGACGTCATGCGCTGCACGCTAGGCGAGACGAAGGACGTGTGCAAGCCGACGATGGGTCGTCGACGACCGCTCGCTGCATCACCGCCGCCGCTCCCTGCAAACTCGTTGTGGCGCGGCCGCGTCCCGGCGAAAGTGCTTGCATCACCCTCCACGATCGAGCCATGCGATTCCCCGCGACGTATCTCCTTGCGACCATCTCACTGCTGTCGGCGGCGCTTCCGGCGCGCGGCCAGAGCGCTACCGCCCTTCTCGATACCGCCATTGCTCGCATGGGCGGCGAGTCCGCTGCACGCGGCGTCAAGCGCGCACGATTCGAGATGATGACCCAGTGGCAGCGCACCTCCTTCGATACCGGTCCCTATGCCGACCAGCCGGTCTACGAATCGCACAGCGACCTGCGCGATTACGAGCTCGGCGCCTGGCGCAACACGCGGCGCTTCAACAATGGCCGCACCACGATGGAAATCGTGGATGTCGTGCGCGACGGCGTCGCGATCCGGCGCTCGCCCGGCGGCCCAGGTGGCGTGGCGTCGCCGAGCGTGGCGGCGCCCGGTGCGTGGGTGCCGCTCAACATCGCGTACGTGGACGAGTGGCGTGAGCAGCGCGCGACGGCCCCCGAGCGGCTGCTCATGGCGGCGCGCGAGGCGCACGATCTTCACGCGCTGTCCGACACGATCGTCGGCGGCGCTCCGCACGCGCGCGTGAGCGCGACCGTCGATGGCTTTCGCACGACACTGCTCCTGCGCCGCAGCACCGGGTTTCTGCGCGCGGTGCGATTCCGCACCGCCGAGCCGAACGACTTCGGGCTCGTGCCCTGGGGAAACATGGACGTGGAGATCTGGTACGGCGGCTGGCGGAAGCAGCCTGATGGCCTGGTGTATCCCTTCCAGTGGGACGTGCGCCGCGTCGGTGCACCGTACAAGCGCATGACCGTGCTGGCGGCGACCTTCAATCAGCCGGCCATGCCCGATTCGTTCGTGGTGAGCGACTCGCTGCGTGCCGCCTATCTCGACTCGTCCACGCTGCCGATGCACGAGGTGCCGCTCGACTCGGCGCGCATCGTGGAGACGCGGTTCGCGTCGTTCAACACGCCGGGTGCCCCTGTCGGAGCGGTAAAGCTGGGCGACCGGTGGATGCTCCTCGAGACGGGGCAGGCGCCGTCGAGCGCCGAGCGCGCGATGAAGTGGCTGACGAAGATGGATGCAAACGCTCGGATGGCCGGAGCGCTCGTCACGATGCCGGCGACGGGGAACGGCGGCGTGCCATGGCTCGCCATGCACGACGTGCGCGTGCACGCCGCTCCCGGTGCCAAGCCATATATGGATGCGGTACTGCGCGGACACGGCGCGCCGTCCACGAACGTCACACGCGTCTCGCGCGGGACATGGCTGCGCGTGGGCGGTGACTCGTTGTGGCTGGAGCCGATGGATCTCCCCGACCTGCCGGGCGCGCTGGTGGCGTACGCGCCGTCGCTGGAGTGGGTGTACAGCGCCGCCGCGGCCAACCCCCTCCAGCTCGACCTGATTCTCGCGCGGGCGCGGGAGAAGGGCTGGCGCGTGTCGCGGTTCGGCTCCGCGCGCGGAGCGATGTCACCGCTCCCGCCAGCGCAGCAGCTCTCGCGTGGACCGACGCAGTGAGGGTGCGCGCCGCGCGCATGAATCGGATAGCGACGTGGAAACGGCGGGGTGAATGATTCGGGGCGCCCGGGGGCATGCCGTCCCCGGGCAGTCTCTCATCCGCGCCGACCGATGCACACCACGATCGATCCCACGATTCTCTACTTCGGCACGCCCGTCGCGCTCGTGTCCTCGCTGAATCCCGACGGGTCGGCCAACCTCGCCCCGATGTCGTCAGCCTGGTGGCTCGGCAAGAGCTGCATGCTCGGCTTCGGCGCCCGCTCGCAGACGCCGATCAACATCCAGCGCATCGGCGAGTGCGTGCTCAACCTGCCGTCGGTGCATGAAGTCGCCGCGGTGGACCGGCTCGCGAAGACGACCGGCTCCGATCCCGTGCCGCCGCACAAGGTGGCGATGGGCTATCGGCACGAGCGTGACAAGTTCGAGCTCGCCGGCATGACGGAGGTCGCATCCCACCTCGTGGCGCCTCCGCGCGCGGCCGAGTGTCCGGTGCAGCTCGAGGCGGTGCTCGAGGCGGTGCATCCGCTGGCGGTGCGCGATCCCGACCGGCGCGGTGCGCTCGTGGCGCTCGAGCTGCGCATCGTGCGCGTGCACGTCGACGAGTCCATTCGTCTCGACGGCCATGCGGATCGGATCGACCCGGATCGGTGGCGCCCACTGATCATGAGCTTCCAGCAATTCTACGGGCTCGGCCCGCAGGTGCACCGCTCGACGCTCGCCACGATCCCCGAGTCGGCGTACCGCCGCGGGCCGGCGCCACGCCGGATGGAGGACCGGACCGAGCTCCGCATCTCCGTGGCGAGCTAAGGTCAGTCCCCCGACCTGGACTATTCGCGACTGCTTGAACAGACCAGAGAGGGCACAGAGGACACCTTGAACAGACCACAGAGGGCACAGAGGGCACAGAGGACACAGAGGACACAGAGGAGAGCTTATCGCCGTTCTCTGCGCCCTCTGTGTCCTCTGTGGCTTGTCCGTGCAGTTGTAGTTGTCTGTGCCCTCGGTGTCCTCTGTGGCTTGTTCATGCAGCTGTAGTTCTCTGTGCCCTCTGTGTCCTCTGTGGTTTGTTCTGACAAAGGCTGCGATGAGCTCGTTAGAATGATGCTTAGCGGCCTCCACCGTGGTGACCAAACGTTTCCTTCTCGCGTCGATGGGGTAGCACCGCACCGCATTCCACTCGGCGCAGAGAGGTTGTGCA
>DASSIC010000396.1:0-2834 GCA_035692325.1 Gemmatimonadaceae bacterium
AGCTCACCCTCACCGCCACCTCCACCAACACGCCGGCCAACAGCGACGCCGGCGACGTCACGGTGCGCGTCGTCAAGGCGGCGCTCGCGATGACGAAGGTCGCCTACCGCGACAACCAGACGACGGTCATCAACAACACCACCGACCGCGTCCTGCCGGGCGAGTTCATCCAGTACAAGATCACGGTCAGCAACTCGGGCCTCGCCAGCGCCTCGACGGTCTCCGTCACCGACGCGCTGCCGGCCGAAGTCACGTACAACGCCGCGTCGGGCGACATCGGCGCGGACTGGAGCATCTCGCAGGCGGCCGGCACGGTCACCGCCAACCTCACCCCGGCGCTCGCCAGCGCTGGCAGCCGCTTCATCTGGATTCGCGTCCAGGTCAAGTAACCGATAGCGACCCACCGATCCGAGCATGTTGCCGACGCTGGCACACATGACGCGGACCACCCGCGCGACCCGTCAGGCGAAGTCAGCCTGGCGGGCGCTCGGCGCTTCATCGATGTTGGTCGTCGCATTTTCGATGACGGCCACCGCACAGCTCCCCGTCATCCCGGATACGGCGCGCGTGGTGAACACCGCGACCTACCGGTTCATCGGCGAAGACGGCTCGCCGGTGACGGGCACGACCTCGGCCGATGTGCTCCTGCGCAATGTCGCCGCCGTCACGCTCACGCCGGCGCGCGCCCAGGCCGCGCCCGCGGGGGTGCGCCGAGTGCTGGCGCACACGCTCGCGAATGCCGGCACGGCCGCGGATGCATTTGCGCTCACCGCCGCCGCACCGACCGGCTGGACCGCCACCTTCTATATGGATGCGAACGCGAACGGCATCCTCGACGCCGGCGACACGCCGGTGCCGACGACCGTCGCGCTCGCGCGGAACGCCTCGCTCGCGCTGCTGCTCGTCATCGACATACCGGCGAACGCCGCCGGCGGCTTCGTCGGCGCGCTGGATCTCACGGCGACGAGCATGATGAACAACGCCGTGCGCGCCACGCTGCAGGACCGCGTGACCATCGTGCAGGGCGCGTCGGCCAGCGGCCTGGCGCTCGACAAGACCGTCGACCGCGCCGCCGCCGTCGCCGGCGACACGCTGACCTATTCGCTCGCCTACGTGAACGTGGGCGTCGCCACCTCGGCGTCGGCCACGATCACCGACGTGCTCCCGCGCGGCGCACACTACGTGGCCGGCTCGCTCCGGAGCGGCGGCCTCCCGCTCACCGACGGCATCGATGCCGACGCCGGCCAGATGACGAGCAGCGCCGGCGTCGAGACGATTCGCGTGAGCGTCGGCGCAATCCCGGTGAGCGGTGGCGGCGTCGTCACCTTCCGCGCCGTGGTGGGCAGCGACGCCGCAGCGGGCACGCTCACGAACGTCGCCACGTTGAACGACGGTGTCGCTCCCGTCACCGCGCAGCCGGCGGCGACGTCGATCAGCACGCCGATGCTGTCGGTGCAGAAGGTGATCGTCGGCGCCGACAGTGTCGGCGCGGGCGACCTCGTCACCTATCGCATCACCTACACGAACGCGTCGGCCACCGTGCAGGCGCGCGGCGTCACCATCGTCGACACCCTGCCGGTGGGACTCAGCTACGTGTCGGCCACCGGCGCTCCGGTCGTCGCCGGGCAGATCGTCACCTGGACCATCGGCACCCTCGGCCAGACGAGCGCGACGCTCGATCTCGTCGTCCGCGCCGTGAATCCGTCGGTCGGCATCGTGAACGTCGTCGCCCTCGCGGCGACGAACGCTTCCGCCGCGAGCGCGAGCGCCAACGCGCTACGCGTCGCGGGCTGGCCGGCGAGCATCCTGGGGCTGACGAAGCAGGCGCAGGTGCTCGACGTCGCCATCGGCGAGCCGGTGCCGTACACGCTCGTGCTGCACAACCGCGGCACCGTGCCGGTGAGCGGCTTCGTGGTGCACGACCTGCTCCCCGCCGGCATGCGCTTCGTGCCCGCGTCGCTCGCCGGCGCCGATTCGGCGACGCAGAGCGGGCAGCAGCTCACGATCTGGGCCGCCGGCACGCTCGCCGCGGGCGAGGATCGCACGCTGCGCTACGCCGCGGTGCTCGGCTCGGCCGGCGCCAACCGCTCGCTCGTCAACAGCGCGGTGGTCGAGGCGGAGAACGGCTTCGTCGTCAGCGATACGGCGTCGGTCGCGGTACGCGTGCGCGCCGGCTACGCCATGCAGGGCCGCACCCTGCTCGGCAAGGTGTACCTCGACCGCAACGACAACGGCGTGCAGGACGCCGGCGAGGAGGGGGTGGCCGGCGCGCAGCTGCTCACCGCGGACGGCCAGCTCGTCACCGCCGACAAGGAAGGCCGCTACTCGCTGCGCGACATCGCGCCGGGCACGCACGCCATCCGCCTCGACACGCTCACCGCGATCCCCAAGGGCTTCGGGCTGGCGCGCGCGAGCGAGGAGATCGACGTCGTGCGCACCGACGGCTGGACGACGCCTCGCGCCGATTTCCGCCTGGTGCAGCGCGCCAGCGCGGCGCCCATCACGCCGTGCCCCGATTCCGCCATCGTCGCGCAGGCGGGCGCGCCCGTCCGGGCCGCCGCCGCCGTGGCCGCACCGCATCTCGCCCCGCTGCGCAGCGCCGCCGAGCGTGCGGCCGACGATCGGAGCGCCTTCATCTCCGGTCCGTCGGTGCGCATCACGAGCCCGATGGACGGCGCGATCGTCGCCACCAACAAGGTGTTCGTCGGCGTGAAGGGCGAGCCCGGCACCGCCGTCACGCTCTACGAGGACGACAAGCAGGTCGGCGGCGGCGTGCTGCGCCCCGACGGCGTGCAGGACTTCATCGGGATCGAGCTCGCGCCCGGCCCGCACCG
>DASSIC010000397.1:0-6345 GCA_035692325.1 Gemmatimonadaceae bacterium
CGCTGCCAAGGCTGCGGCCAAGGGCACGGCCAAGCGCGCGAAGAAGAGATAGCCACGCTGCAGGATTGGGGATCGAGACCGAGCCCCTCGCCGCAACGCGGTGAGGGGCTCGCTCGTCACGGTACGTGAGGCACGCATGAACGACGACTTCTTCCAGGAATTGCCCGGGCTGCGCAACCAGTACGAGAGCGATGCGCTGCTGCGCGCGTATCTCCGCTGGCGCATTCCCCCCGCGACGCTCGACACCATCCAGCCCGGCCTCGTGCGGCTCGGGCATCGCGCCGCCACGGACCTGCTGGCGCTGGGCGACGCCGCGGAAGCACAGCCGCCGCGCCACGTGCCCTACGATCCGACCGGTCGACGCGTCGATCGCATCGACGTCAGCGACGCCTGGCGCGCGCTCGACGGCATCTCGGCCGAGGAGGGAATCGTCGCCACGGCGTACGAGCGCGCGCAGGGCCCGCTTTCGCGTGTGCACCAGATGGCGCGCCTCTATCTCTTTCACCCGTCGTCGGCCACGTACAGCTGTCCGCTCGCGATGAGCGACGGCGCGGCGCGCTTCCTCGAGCTCCACGGCGACGATCGGACGCGCGACGCGTACGAGCGCCTCACCTCGCGTGATCCGGCCCGCTTCTGGACGTCGGGGCAGTGGATGACCGAGCGCACCGGCGGCTCCGACGTCTCCACCACCACCACGGTCGCGCGTCCGGAGGCCGATGGCAGTCATCGGCTGTACGGCACCAAGTGGTTCACCTCCGCCACGACGTCGCCGATGGCGATCACCCTCGCGCGCGTCGAGGGCGCCCCGGCGGGTGGGCGTGGCCTGAGCGTGTTCATGGTCCAGCTGCGCGACGACGCAGGGGAGCTGCGCGGCATCCGCGTCAACCGGCTGAAGGACAAGCTGGGCACGCGTGCCTTGCCCACCGCGGAGCTCACGCTCGACGGAACGCCAGCGCTGATGGTCGGCGGGCCCGGAGACGGCGTGCGCAAGATCGCCACGCTGTTCAACGTGACGCGCGTGTACAACTCCGTCGCCGCGGTGTCCGGCATGCGCCGCGCACTCGCGCTGGCGCAGGGTTACGCGTCCATGCGCCGCGCCTTCGGCAAGCGACTGGCCGATCATCCCCTGCACGTCGAGACCCTCGCCGATCTCGACGCGCGCTTCCATGCCTCCTTCCATCTCACCTTTCAGGTGGTGGAGCTCCTCGGCCGCGAGGAAACCGGCGAGGCGAGCGACGACGAGCTGGCGATGCTGCGATTGCTCACGCCGGTGGCCAAGCTGTTCACCGCGAAGCAGGCGGTCGCCGTGGCGAGCGAGGCGCTCGAGTCCTTCGGCGGCGCCGGCTACATCGAGGACACCGGGCTTCCCCGCCTCCTCCGCGATGCGCAGGTGCTGCCGATCTGGGAGGGCACGACCAACGTGTTGAGCCTCGACGTGTGGCGCGCGATCGCGCGCACCGATGCGCTGGCTCCCTGGCTCGCGCACGTCCGCGCCGAGATGGCGGCCGTTCGCCAGCAGGAGTGCGCGATCGCGGCATTCGCCGTTCGCTCCGCCGTGAACGTGATCGAGGCGTACGTGCGGCGCACCACGGATCCGCTCGCGCGTCAGGCGGGTGCGCGTGGCTTCGCCTTCGCCATCGCGCGCACGGCGGCGGCCGCCCGCATGGTGGCGCACGCGGAATGGGCATGCACGCACGACGATGAGCGCGACGAGGCGCTCGCGCGCATGACGCGATGGCTCGGTCACGAGCTCGCGCGGGGGCTGGACGTCGCGGTGGCCTGATCGCGGGCCGCCTCGCATTGACGCGCGGGGCTGGCTGTCGGACAGGCCCGCTCGTACGATTGCTCGTCGTCCCTTTCGCCGTTCGATCCCCGTCATGCCTACTGCCCGTTCCACCGAAGATCACACTCGCGCGTCCCGACAGGACGCCGCGACCTCACGCGCGCTGAAGCTCTGGGTCGTGCTCGCGCGCGCCTACTCCGCCATCGCCCGCGAGGTGGAGGCGGACATCGGCCGTCATGAGCTCACGACGACGGAGTTCGGCATCCTCGAAGCGCTGCATCACAAGGGTCCGCTGCTCCTTGGCGAGATCCAGCGCAAGGTGCTTGTGACGAGTGGCGGGATCACCTATCTCGTGGATCGCCTCGTGGCCAAGGGACTGGTGAAGCGCGAGCCCTCTCCCGACGACCGGCGCGCGCGCTTCGCGGTGCTCACGCCGGCGGGGGCGCGGTTGATCGGGCGCATCTTCCCACCGCACGCGCACTTCCTCACCGAGATCATGAGCACGCTCACGCCGGAAGAGCAGACCGTGGCCACCACGCTGCTGCGCAAGCTCGGGCTATCGGCCGCCAGCGCCGGCAAGTAGCTCTCCACCTCACCACCCCTCCTCGGGAGAATCCAATGCTCGGTCTCGCCATCCTGCTGTTCATCATCTGGGCGCTGTGCGTGCTCGTCTTCAAGATCGCCGCCTTCTTCGTGCACATCCTGCTGATACTCGGCGCGATCGCCCTCGTGATGCACTTCGTCCGCGGAAGACGCACCCCGGTCTGACGTAGTGACGAAAGGGCCGGGAGCGTGTGCAACGCTTCCGGCCCTTTGTACGCTGTGACGGTTCACGGTTCACCGTTCACCGTTCACCGTTCACCGTTCACCGTTCACCGTTCACCGTTCACCGTCCCGCTCACTCGGGCGGCACCGACCGCGGACCGGTCAATACCGGCGGCAGCGGCTTCGAGCGATCTTCGCTCGGCGCCAGGTTCCACTCGAAGAAGGTCCAGGTGCGATTCCACGAGTCGACCTGTGCCGGCGAATCCACGCGCTCCAGCGTCACCGGATCCACGCGACGCGTGAATGCGTGCCCCACCGACGCGCCCCACGGCGCGGGATTGACGTAGATCTTCGTCTCGGCCAGCTCCGGCTTGAGCGCGCGCAGCGTGTAGACCATCTGCTGGTCCTCCACGAAGTTCACGTCCTCGTCGTTCGTCGAGACGTGCACCAGCATCGGGACCTTGAGGTTGGCCGCGTGGAAGACCGGCGAGCGCTTGACGTACTCCTCGCGCTTCTCGAACGGCAACCCCTGGATTCCCTCCTCCGTCGAGAAGTCGTCCTGATAGCTCGGCCCCTTGTACGACAACCGGAAGATGAGGTTCGACACCGGCACGATCGCCGCACCGGCCTTGAACGGGTGCTCGTCACGGAACAGCGTGTGCGCCGTGATGAAGCCCCCATGGCTCCAGCCCATCATGCCCAGCCGGTTCATGTCCACGTACGGCAGCGTCTTCAGGTAATCCACGGCCGAGATGGCGTCGTCCACTTCCTTGCCGCCGTAGTCGATCGCCTCGTAGTGCGCGGCGCCGTGGCCCGTGCTGCCGCGGTAGTCCGGGGCGATCACGACGTAGCCGCGCTGCACGGCCTCGCGCACGAAGGGGAGCATGTTGGTCCCCCAGTCGCTGTGCACACCACCGTGCACCCACACCATCGCGGCGTGTCCCCCCGCTCCGCGCTTGCTGAGCGGCGCGAACACGTATGCCGGAATGGTCATGCCGTCCACACGGCTCTTGTACGTGACCTTCCGGAACTCCATCACGCCCGCGCTCCGCGCCGCGTAGATGCTGTCCGTGCGCTGCTTGGCCACGATCTGGCGCTGATAGTCGCCCTTCGGGAGATCGCTGGGGCGATTGCTCACGTACAGGCGCGCCGCCCGCGCCGAATCGATCGGAGGGCCGGCCCGGCGCGCGGGCGAGGTGGCGGGCGTCGACTGCGCGCCGGCGACGCCGGCGGCGACGAGCAGCGCGAACGAGGTGCGCACCGCGATGCGCGCGACAAGTGGGGAGTGTCCGACCATTCGTGACGAGACCTCGGGGCGAGGGCAGGGACGGGCGCCGCGCGACGGACCGCGCGGCGCAGGCACGACGCTGCGACGTTGTGCTACGTCCTCGCCCCCGCCCGCGTTGTGCGCCTCAGCGCGGAGCGGGGGCCGACCAGATGATGTAGGCGCCCCCATGGCCGTCCGGCGCCGCCGACGTGCGCAGGATGATCCGGTCGAGCAGGTTGTCGGGATGCGAGTGCGTGTACTTCACGACCTTCAGGCCGCTGAAGGTCCCGATGCCGGCGCCGAGCGCCACGTCGCTCGCCCAGTGGCGGTTGTGGTACATGCGCGAGAGCCCCACGAGCGTCGCGCCACCGTAGAGCACGGGCCCCACGTACCATGTGTAGCGCGGCCACATGCGGTTCACTTCGCTCGTCACCGCCGACGCCGCGGCGAACGCCGTGGTGGTGTGGCCCGATGGGAACGACTGGCGATTGGCGACGGTGAACCCCTTGGCGAACTGGAAATCGCTCGGCCGCGTGTCCGGGAACATGTCGGGACGGGCGCGCCCCAGCACCCCCTTCAGCACTCCGGTGATTCCCGATCCGAGCAGTACCGCTTCGGTGCCGTGCCAGCCGAGGTCCTTGAGGTTCGGCCGGTCCGTGACCACGCCGATGCCGTAGAGGGCGCCGCCGATGATGAACGACCCCGGTGTCGTGATGGACTCGAACCCCGTCGCCGACCGATCGAAGAACCGGTTCGCCGGCGCCGTCTGGTCTCGCAGGTGTGTCTCGATGTGCTTGTCGATCGGAAACATCGCGATGGTGAGTCCCACGAAGCCGGCGGCGAGCCACGCGTCACGCGCGTTGAACAGCGTCTGCTGCGCCCTGCTCGTGTCGGTTGGCGTCCGCGCCTGCGCCATCGCCGTGCCGATGGGCAGCACGAGAAGCAGTACCGCCAGCGCTACGCGCCACCGGTTCGTTGATCGGGTCATCTGGACGGGGTCGAGGTGAGATCGGCCACGTCCGGATCCCGGACGTGGCACGCGAACCGGTGGGAATGCAGGAATCGCGCTAATTTACCCCATGCACCGCATGAGCCCGTGATCCGTCTCGCCCGCCACCTCTCCCCGCTCTGCATCCTCGCCGCGGCGTGCACGGGTGCTCCGTCATCGCCGGACGGGCCGCTGCTCGTGTACAATGCCGCGTCCATCACGCGACCCATGCGCGCCGTGCTGGATTCCTTCGCGCTCCGGACGGGCACCCTCTACGCGCAGGAGAGCGCGTCCAGCCTCGAGCTCGTGCGACGGCTCACGGAGCTGCAGTCCACCCCCGACGTGCTGGCGCTTGCCGATCCGGACCTCTTTCCATCGCTGCTCGAGCCGGCCTTCACGAGCTGGCACGCGCTCTTCGGGCGCAATCGCATCGTTCTGGCGTATACGCCCCGTTCCCGTGGCGCATCGCAGATTGGCCCCGACAACTGGTGGGAGGTGCTCGCGCGTCCCGGCGTGCAGGTGGGACGCTCCGACCCCAACACCGATCCGTCGGGATATCGCACGCTCCTCGTCTGGCAGCTCGCCGCGCGGCACTATGGCGTCCCCGACATGGAGCAGCGCATGCTGCACGCTGCGCCCGCGCGGAACGTTCGCCCGCGCGAGGCCGACCAGGTGGCGCTCCTCCAGGCGGGAGAGCTCGACTACATCTGGACGTACGAGAGTCTGGCCGCACTCATGTCGCTCTCCTACCTGACCCTGCCGCCAGACGTCGACCTCGGCACCGCCGCCGACTCGGCCGTGTATGCCACCGCCGTCACGCGCGTGCTGGGCAAGCGAGCCGGCGACACGCTGACCGTGCGCGGTCGGGCCATCCTGTTCGGCGTGACCGTGCCCCGCGGCGCCCGCCATGGCGAGGCGGCCGAGCGCTTCGTCTCCTACCTGCTATCGGCGGAGGGGCGCCGCATCCTGCGTCGCACCCGTTTCGATGCTCTGGACCGCCCGGTGCTCGTCGGTCGCGACATTCCGTCGGGCCTCCGTGCCTCCGTACCGTAGGCCCTTCGCGGCGCACGTTGTGCGATGGATCACCCGCCGATCATCCCCCACTTCGACCCGATCCCCACCGCTCGTGTCGCCCCACCGGACCTTTCTCGACGATCTCGCCCGACTCTGGAACGCCTGGGATGTCATCCCCGCCTGGGGTGAGCGTCGCACTGTCGACCGTCGCCTGCAGCGCGAGGCCGCCGGCACTCGCGTGATCGAGCGACGGATGCGCGAGCGGCGTCGGCTCCGCGGCCTGCGCATCTCTCTGCCGCCCCGCCTGGCCCAGGGCTGGATCGCCTTCGAGTGCGGAGACGAACGTCGCCGCGTGGCGCCGATACCGGCGGACTGGGACCGCCTCCCCGAGCAAGGCCTGCGCGAGCTCTGGCGCGGCGCGGAGCAGCTCCCCCCTCGGCGCAAGCGACTCGTCGAATGAACGGTCTGTGAACCGTGAACCGTGAACCGTGAACCGTGAACCGTGAACCGTGAACGGTGAACGGTAAG
>DASSIC010000398.1:0-7480 GCA_035692325.1 Gemmatimonadaceae bacterium
GAGCGCGCCGACGACGGCGGTCGCCGACAGGGTCTTCAGGAAGTCGCGGCGAGTCAGCATGGCGTCACCGGTTGCTGGTTGCCCAACGGCGTTTGCTCGCGGAACGGTCGCGCCGTAATCTCGAGTCGCGCGAATGTAGGACACCAGACGACCCGAGCACAAACGAGGGTGGCATGACCGACGACGAGCGCAGCATCACGCGACGCGACTTTCTGGAGCGCACGGGCGCGGTGGGACTCGGGGTGGCGCTGGGTGGCGTGCTGCCGGCCGTCACTCCGCGCGTGCGATCGGTTCGCTCCGCTAACGAGAAGCTCGTCGTCGCCGTGATCGGGCTCAATGGCCGAGGGATGGTGCACGCGCAGAACTTCTCACGACTTCCGAACTCGGAGGTCGCGTATCTCTGCGACGTGGACAGCGCGGTGCTTGGCAGGGCGACGAGCGCGATGCGCCAGCCGAAGACACCGAAGGCGATCGGAGACTTCCGCCGCGCGCTCGACGACAAGGCCGTGGATGCGGTGTCGATCGCGACGCCCGACCACTGGCACACGCCGATGGCCATTCTTGCGATGAAGGCAGGAAAGCACGTCTACCTGGAAAAGCCGTGCGGCCACAATCCGCATGAAGGGGAGCTGCTCGTCGCCGCGACGAAGAAGGCCGGCAGACAAGTTCAACAAGGATCGCAGCAGCGCTCGGCCGCGCGCACGATCGAGGCGCTGCAGATGATCAGAGAAGGCGCGATCGGCACGCCTTATCTGGTGCGGGCGTGGTACGCGAACTCACGCGGTGGCATCGGCCATGGCAAGCTGGCTCCTGTACCGTCCACACTCGATTACGAGCTGTGGCAGGGCCCTGCCCCGCGCACGCCGTACCGCGACAACGTCGTGCACTACAACTGGCACTGGTTCAAGCGCTGGGGCACGGGCGAGATCTGCAACAACGGCACGCACGAGATCGACATCGCGCGTCTCGCGCTCGGCGTCGACTACCCGACGTCGGTGACGTCGAGCGGGGGTCGCTATCACTTCCAGGACGACTGGGAGTTTCCTGATACGCAGGACGTGGCCTTCGAGTTCGCCGGTGGAAAGCGGATCATCTGGCAAGGGCAGAGCTGCAACGGGCTCAAGCCATTCGATCGCGGGCGCGGCACCGCGATCTACGGCACCAGCGGTGCGATCGTGCTCGACCGCGATGGCTATCTGCAGTACGACCTCAAGCAGAAGCTCGTGAAGGAAAGTCTCGAGCCCAAGACGGGCAACGGCGTGGATCTCATTGGCGACGACGCCGCGACCTGGCAGCACATGGAGAACTTCCTCGCCGCGATTCGAAGTGGAGAGACGCTGCGCGCTCCGATCGCCGACGGCGCGAAGAGCGTGCACCTCTGTCATCTCGGCAACATCGCCCAGTACACGGGCCGAACGCTTCGCATCGACCCGGCGAACGGCCACATCATCGGAGACGCAGACGCAATGCGCTACTGGTCCAGAAGCTACGCGCCGGGTTGGGCGCCGACGCCATGATTCGTTTCGCTGCAGGTCGAGGGTCCATTGCACTGGTGGCATGCCTCGCATCGGCGCTGCCCGCGCAGTCGTCGCGCCCGCTCGAGCGCCACGAGGTGCGGGTCGAAGGGCATCCACTCACGGTGTGGAGCAAGCGGCCCACCTCTCCCCCGCGCGGATCGATTCTGCTCGTCCATGGTCGTACATGGAGTGCGCGTCCGAACTTCGACCTGCATGTGCCGGGTAGTCGTGACAACGCCTCGCTGATGGACGCGCTCGTGGCGCGCGGCTACGCCGCGTACGCGCTCGACCAGCGTGGGTACGGCGCCACGCCGCGCGACCGTACCGGCTGGCTCACGCCCGATCGCGCCGAGCGTGACGTGAGCGCGGTGCTCGACTGGATGAGGCGGCAGGAAGCGGGTGGCGCCCCAGTGCTGCTCGGCTACTCGCGAGGCTCGCAGGTGGCGATGCTGGTGGCGCAGCGTCATCCCGAGAAGCTCGCGGGACTGGTCTTGTACGGTTATCCGGACCCTGGCGCGAATGCACCGGTGACGTCCGATCCCGCCGCACCTTTACGGCAGCGCACGACCGCCGCTGGCGCGGGCGAGGACTTCATCTCGCCCAACGTGACGCCGCGGGGGGTGAAGGCTGCCTACGTGCGCATGGCGACGACGACGGACTCCATCCGCGCCGACTGGAAGGACGAGCGGCAGTTCCAGGCGATCGATCCGTCGAAGGTGCGCGTGCCCACCCTGCTGCTCGACGGCGAGCGCGATCCATACGCGAACGCCTCCAACCATCCGGCGTTCTTCCCGCGACTTGGCACCGCCGATCGATGGTGGGTCGTGCTGCCCGGAGCGGATCATGCGGCGCATCTCGAGCTGCAGCACGCGTTCGTCAACGCGCTCGTTGCGTTCATGGAGCGACGGTAGCTTACCGCCCCGAGCTGGGCACCCATGCACAGCGGACCGAGTCGCCGATCCTCGTCTGGGCGAACTGCTCGTCGCTGACCGTGCACCAGGAGTTGTCGCCCGCCACCAGCGTATTCATTGCACGCTTGGCGTCCACCCTTTTCTCGACGGTCTCTCGCGCCGTCGCCGTGCGGCGAGGCGGGAGGCCCATCAGCGAGTCGCGCGTCCGCGCCGAGCCGGGGAGTTCGCCGAGGGACGGCTTGTTCGGCCGACAGGCGGGGGTGGCGAGGAGCGTGAGTGTCGCCACCAGTGCGACGAACGTGGGACGTGCCGAAAGGTGTGCCATGACGACGCCGGTTGGGGTTCACTGATTTGCATACAGTGCACCTCCCTCCCCCTTCGGCGCAAGCAGGCTACGCCAGCGCCGCTGCGTGTCGGCGGCGCACGAGCACGAACCGCGTGACATTGTCAACGCGATCCTCCAGCCCCTCGGCCAGCACGACGAGCCCGTAATGCGCCGCGGCCCACGTCGACGCGATGGCGGCGACCGTCGGATCACGACGGATCGACACCATGCGAGCCGCACCCGCGGTATCGGGCGCTTCCACGACGGTGATGAGCCGGTGCGCCCACAGCCACTCGGTGCACTGCTTCAGCGCGATCGGATGGCTGAGGACCTGGCGGATCCCCTGCACGGTGGCGCCGGGAAGTCCGAGCAGCGCGAGATGGACCGGAAGGGTGAACTCGCGCACGCGCTCGATCGAGGCGTAGCGGTCCATCGCGTCGAGCGACTCGTGCACCGGGCCGGCGATGAGGTTCTCCAGTGGCAGCACGCCGAAGTCGGCGTGGCCATTCACGACCGCGCGCGCGACGTCGTCGAAGGTCGCGCATGGGAGCAGGGTGCGAGGCGCGGGGACGAGCTCCTCCGCCGCGGCCTCGCTGAAGGCGCCGCTCTCCCCCTGAAAGGCGACGATGCTCGCCGTCGTCAGCGCGCTTCGCGCGCGGCGTCGGTGCGGAGCTCGCGCTCGTTCAGGTGGCGCTGCTCTCCCACCTTGGGCGGATTGCCGGTGACCATCGCCTTCGCCACCTCGAACAGCACGACGGGCTTGGGCTTCGTCGTGACGAGGTACTCCACCGACTGCGCCTCGACCAGAATGAGCGCGAGCCGCGGGTCGTCCGGACCGCCGTTCTTCTCGCCGCCCTCGTCTCCGAACCACGCCTTCCAGTCGGGCTTGTAGAGCTCCTTGATGAGGTTGCGGTCCTGAGTCACCGTCGCGGTCCCCGCGACGGACACCCACTCGCGCGACTTCACGTTGTAGTACGACAGGTTGACGTTCGGATCGTTGCGCAGGTCGTCGAGCTTGTGCGACGAAACGTCGGTGACGAACCAGAGGTCGGTCCCCGTAACGCGCTCCTGCGTCGCCATCGGCCGCGACACGAGCTGCCCATCCGCGCGGCGGGTGGTGAACATAGCAATCTCGATTCCGTCAATCAGCTTGTAGAGCTCGTCGAGCTTCTTGCCCGTCGGAGCGGCACTGTCGCGGTTCTTGTCGGAAGTCTTGTCAGCCATGGGCGTCGCTCGTGAAAGAGGGAGTGGTCGTCGGGCCCACAGCCGAGGGCAGGGAGCGTGCCCGCCCGGTTGCCGCCCGTGACGGGCGTGCGCCCGCGCCCGTCAGTTGAGGCCGGTGCCTACCACTTCAGTGAGGTTGCATGCATCCGCGACTGTCGCGCGCCCTGACGTTCGTGATCTTCCCCTTCTTCTTCGTGGGATTCGTCGCGATCGTCGCGTTTCGGATCTGCATCCTGCCGCTCGACATGCCCGCGTCGGCGCCCGGGACGAGCGTGCCCTCATGGAAGCTGCGACTGGGACGGACGATCGCTCACGTGGTGCGCGTGGTCCTGCTACCGCTCAACCTCGTGCTGTTTCCGGTGATGCTCGTCGGCGTCGCGATGCTCACCATCCTGGGCATCACGCCGCGGAGCCTGCGCGCCCGTCGCGAGGCGAAGGCGCGTGGGCCGGCAGCGTACGCAGCACGCCCGTGGGCGTCGCGCGACGCAGAGGACCGGCGAAACCTCCTCATGGGGCTCACGGTGAGTGCGTGGGCCGGGCTGCCGGTCGGCGGAATCGCGGCGGCGCTACTCGCTCCGACGTCGTGGGGCGGCCATGGGTGGTGGGTCGTCGCCTCGTGTATCGTGGGCACCCAGCTGCTCTCCATCCCGATCATGCTCCTCTTCGGTGGTCGGGTGATGGATTCCTGGACGAGCCCCGGCTCCAGTTAGGACGAGCCCGGTCGACCCGGCGATTGTAGCGCCGAGACCGCCTCAGCCACGTCCGCCCCGTGGCCCAGCGGGTTCACCTTCTCGAACACGCGCGCGATGCGTCCCTTCGCGTCGATGACGAAGGTGGTGCGGTTCACCCCCATGTACTTCTTCCCGAACATCGACTTCTGCGTCCACACGCCGTACGCCTCGCACACCGCATGATCGGTGTCGGCGACGAGCGCATAGGTGAGCCCGTACTTCGCCTTGAACTTCGCGTGCTTCTTCGCGGTGTCGGGGCTCACGCCGATGACGGTCGCATCGATTCCCTCGAACCGAGGGAGGGCGTGCTGAAAGCTGCACGCCTCGATGGTTCAGCCAGGGGTGTCGTCCTTGGGATAGAAGAAGAGCACGATCACCTTTCCCCGCTGCTCGGAAAGGGTGATTGCGCTACCGTCGTCCGTCATCGCCGTGAAGTCGGGAGCCTGGTCGCCGAGCTTGAGCATGGAACTCTATGGATCGGGAAGAGAAGCTGTCGATCAGTCCTACCGGGGCGCACATCGTCTCGGTGAAGGCTGCGCTGGACCGCCGTTCGGCGAGACGAAGTGGTGACGGAGATCGGGGCCGCGACGGCTAAGCTCACCACGCGTCGCAATCCCGTTCACTGCAGCCCCATCACCAGGTTCAAGGAGCATACATATGTCGCACAACATTATAAAGCTCGTCGTTCCGCTTCTGGTCTCGTGCGCCATCTCCCTGGCTTCCTGCACGGCGAGCGATCAGATGGCGCCGCAGACGATCGCCCCGGAGCTGGTCTCGGTTGGTCCTTCCGTCAGGAGAAGCGGCGTCGAGGGCTTGCGGCTCGATCTCGAGTGGGCGCGGTCGGTCGCGCGAAGCACAGCGACCCCGACCGCTCTGAGCATCGGCGCCCCGAATACAAGCGTACCGATGGACGACCTGGTGACGCAGTTGGAGGCTCAACTCCGACTCGCCGAGGCGCGTGCCCCAGAATCGGCATCCCGATCCGCTTCGATGCTTCGTGGGCTCGCTCCGGCTCCGAATCCGTCGTTCGACTATCTCGATCCCGGCGACGTCGGCGGCGCAACCACGATCTATTCCAGTGCTGCACCGCCAGCGACTCGAAACATCACCGTCTATGCCTTCACGTCCTGCTTCACCCTGCCGTCCATGACCATCGCCGACTTGACCAGCAAGATCACGATTCGTCGATTCGACACCGGCGAAATTCGCGTGCAGGATTGGCCGTTCGCCGCCGACCCGAGACCCAACTATACGAGCGCCACCTCGCCCTGGATCTGGAGCGGCCCGGCGCTGTCCTATTCAGTCATGACGAAGCACATTTGCCGGCTCGGCCCGGTCGGCGATTGGCCGTACAGGGACACTCAGGCTTTCGCGGTCGTCTAGAGTCCTGCGACGGAGGACGCGCGCATGAGGGAACATTCCGTACTGCCCAGTTCAGCAATCGCATATTGCGCGACGACTCTGATGTTCGCGCCGTGGATCGCATCGATGGCGCAAAGTGCGGCACAGTCGCCCGCGGCACCTGAAAGTTGCGCGTACGGATTGTGGTCACAACCGACCTGGCTCGACTCACCTCGTCCGAGCATGACCGCGCTGCAATTTCGGACGCTTGCGCTCTCTGCCATGAAGACTGCGAATCAGAGTCGGCAGGACGCCTACGTGGTCGGTGTGGCGGGATTCCTTCCCCTCACACTTTCTCGCAAGGACTTGCCGACCACGGAACCGATCACCTGGCCGCCGCGGCTTCGCGTCGTTCGGTCGGACGGCGCGCCGATCGAGGGACCGCGCGGCGACTTCTGGTTCGCCTATCCCCGCGCGGTCGTCGACGCATCCGGAACGCTCCATGTCCTCTGGGCGGAACCCGACCTCCCACTCCCCACGGATCCGCGCCGCCTCGATGGACAAGTTCCGACGCTGCATTCGGTGTGGTATGCGACGCTGCGATCTGGAAGCTGGAGTCGGCCCGCACGCGTCTATCGTAATCCGTCACTTGGCTGGGACGAGATCAGTACTTCACGACTTGTTCGTGATTCGGAGAACGGTCTACACCTCGCGTTCTCCGTCTCGGATACGACATCCGTCATTTACCTCAGCGCGCCGAGCGCGCCCGAACGCCGTTGGCGATCGATCCGGATTCGCCAACAGAGTTCAGCCGGATATCTGGACTTGGCCACCGGTTCTGGTCAGCAGGTGGCGATCGTCTTCACTGCTGGGGTGGCTCTTCCGGAACAGCGGGTCAACGTCGCGTTCCTGACGCGGTCACACGACGGGGGTCGTACATGGTCCGAAGCGACACAGGTGAGCGGTCCGGCAGAGGAGCCCGCCATCGAACCGCATGTCTTCATCGATCGGCTATCAGCTGTACGCCTGGTGTGGGTGCAGCAAGCGACGAGCACCTTCGTGGGAGGGAAGCTTTGGCACGTCACCCTCGCTGATTCCGGCCGTCGATCCGCGCGCGCGCTTGCACTCCCGCTCAACATGATGACGTCGCATTCCGAGGCAATTCTCGACGGATGCGACACCGTTCATCTTTTCACGGTCGCTTACCCGGAGGGCGGCGCCGAGCTGCGATACACGCGCACGACTTCCAATGGATGGACGCCATGGATGCGCCCGTTCGAGCAGCCGGGCGGACGTGTATCCATCGAGGCGAGCGAAGACATGGTCCATCTCGTCTGGAGCTCGCATCCCCGTGCGTCAGGTCCGCAGAACCCCGACCTGTCCGGCCTCGCCTATTCCACCCTTCCAGTGTCGCGCAAGCGCTGACGAAAG
>DASSIC010000399.1:0-2001 GCA_035692325.1 Gemmatimonadaceae bacterium
GCGAAGAGCTGTTCGGCACCACCCTTCTCCAGCCACTCGCGGCTCGAGTAGAGATCGATCTTCCACCCCGTGAGCTCGGACGCGAGGCGCACGTTCTGGCCGTTGCGGCCGATCGCCAGCGAGAGCTGGTCCTCGTCCACCACCGCCTGGATCGTCTTGCTCACCGGATCGCTGAACACGCGCGCCACCTTGGCCGGCGCGAGCGCGAGCTTGGCGAAGCGCTCGGGATCGGAGGACCAGGGCACGATGTCGATGCGCTCGCCGCCCAGCTCGTTCACGACCGTCTGGACGCGCGAGCCCTTGAGGCCGACGCACGCACCCACCGGATCGATGCTGTCGTCGCGCGAGAAGACCGCGATCTTGGTGCGGCTCCCCACTTCGCGGGCGGTCGCGCGGATCTCCACGATGTTCTGCTGGATCTCCGGCACCTCGAGCTTGAACAACGCCTTGACGAACAGCCCGTCGGCGCGGCTCAGGATGAGACGCGGACCCTTCGGCGTCTCCTCGACGCGCTTGAGCACGGCGCGGATGGGCTCTCCCTGATGGAAGTGCTCGCGGTGGTTCTGCTCGCGGTAGGGGATGATCGCCTCCGCTTCACGGAACTTGTTGAGCATGACCACGAGCTTGCCGCGCTCGATCTGCTGGATCTCGCCGGACAGGAGGTCGCCGACGCGCGAGGCGAACTCGTCGCGGATCTTGGTGCGCTCGCCCTCGCGGACGCGCTGGATGATGCGCTGCTTGGCGGCCTGGATGGCGGCGCGGCCGAAGACGTTGAAGTCGAGCGGCTCTTCCATCACGTCGCCGGGCTCGAACCCTTCGTCGAAGAGCTTCGCCTCCTCGAGCGCGATCTCGCGCGCGGGATCCTCGACCGTCTCGACGACGGTCTTGAGCACGGTGATCTTGATCTCACCCTTGGCGTCGTCGATGTCGACTTCCGCCTGGACGGTGGGGCCGTACTTCTTCGCCAGCGCGGCCATGAAGCCGTCCTGCAGCAGCCCGTAGAGCTCCGTGCGGTCGAGCTGCTTCGAGTTCGACAACTCACGGAACGCGGCCAACATCTCTGCGGAACTGACCATCACAGACCTCGCTGAAATAGGATCGTCGAGACGATCCGTACCTGAATTTATGAGAAGCGAAACGCCAGCCGCGCCTCCTTGACGGCGGCGAGCGGAATGCGCTTCGCCTCGCCACGCTCCGGACGCACGGTGACGGTGGTTTCGCCACCATCCTCGTCGACCGACACAATCTCGCCCTCGAACCGACCACCAAAGTCCGGCGCGAGGACGTTGGTCCAGCGCCCGACGAAGCGCCGCCACTCGGCCGGCGTCCGCAAGGGACGCTCACCGGGGGACGACACCTGCAATACATATCTATCCGACACCAGGGCTCCGGTGTCCAGACGCGCCTCGAGCGCGCGGGAAGCCCGCGCGCAATCCTCGACGGTCACCGTCTCACCGTCGCGCCGATCGATGCGCACCTCGAGCACGGGCCGAGACCGCGTGCCGCCCTTGCGAAGCTCGACGAGGTCGAATCCAACCTCATCAAGGCCTTCCGTGACAACATGTTCCAGCTCGTCGTTCATGTTGTCTCTAGGCAACGTGCGAGAATAAAAAAATGTGGGCAACCTCGCCCACATTTCGCGGGCGGCCCGAAGACGCCCACGCACTCAACGTAAGGTGTTTGCTGACAGGGGTCAAGCGAGTGACCGGCCGCCTGCTCCCTGTGGAACGCAGATTCCGCCGATTGCGCAGATTCACACAGCTTCTTCTTCTTGATCTGCGAAATACGTGAAATCCGTGCCATCTGCGTCCTGCAGTTGACCTTGCTCAGTCTTGCTTCGACAAGATCACACCCAGCTGCCGCCCCGCATCGCCGGCGCGGTGAGAGAAGAACCGATCGTTGTCGCAGCGCGTGCACAGCGGACTGAGGGAGATCATGCGGACGCCGAACGCGCGCGCATGGTCGGCGATGATCGCGCGCAGATCGACGACCGTCGGCACT
>DASSIC010000400.1:0-4082 GCA_035692325.1 Gemmatimonadaceae bacterium
TGTTGGAGCGTCCCGTGCCGTTGATCTTGCGACCGGCGCAATAGTGCCGGCGCCCTTGCAACCGGTGCGGCGCCGCGTGAACATGCCCCGGTGCTCGCCTCGCAGGAGTAGCGATGTCCGACGACCGTAGCGCCCACGCGACTCCTCCGGCGGAGCTGACCGCCGGCGCCGATGCGATCGGCACCCCATCGGCCTTCGCCGCCGGCATCCCCGCCGTCGTGCAGTCCATCAGGTACGCCGCCGGCAACATGGGACTGGTGAAGGGCGCGCGGCTGCTGAAGCAGCTCAACCAGACCGACGGCTACGACTGTCCCGGCTGCGCGTGGCCCGATGCCCCGCCCAACGAGCGCTCGGTCGCCGAGTTCTGCGAGAACGGCGCGAAGGCGGCGAGCGAGGAGAACACGCGCAAGCGCATCGAGCGCGCCTTCTTCCGCGAGCACAGCGTCGAGGAGCTTTCCAGGCGGAGCGACTACTGGCTCGCGCAGCAGGGGCGCATCACCGAGCCGATGGTCCTGCGCAGGGGCGCGACGCATTACGAGCCGATTTCGTGGGACGACGCCTTCGCCCTCGTCGCGCAGCGGCTGAGTGCACTGGACAGTCCGGACGAGGCGGTCTTCTACACCTCCGGCCGCACCGCCAACGAGACCGCCTTCCTCTGGCAGCTCTTCGTCCGCCAGTTCGGCACGAACAACCTCCCCGACTGCTCCAACATGTGCCACGAGTCGAGCGGCACGGCGCTCGGCGAATCGATCGGCATCGGCAAGGGCACGGCCACGCTCGACGACGTGCACGACGCCGGCGTCCTGATCGACCTCGGCCACAACCCGGGCACCTGCCACCCGCGCATGTTGAGCGCGCTCCAGGTCACGAAGCACAACGGCGGAAGGATCATCGCGATCAACCCGCTCCCCGAGGTGGGGCTGATGCACTTCCAGCATCCGCAGCAGCTCCTCCAGGTGCTGACGCATCGCAGCACGCCGCTCGCCGATCTCTTCCTCCCGGTGCGCATCAACGGCGACGTCGCACTCCTCCAGGGGATCATGAAGGAGATGCTGCTCGCCGAGGATCTGCATCCCGGCACCGTGTTCGATCGCGCCTTCATTCAAGAGCACACCACCGGCTTCGAGGCGTACGTCCAGCACCTGCGCCGCGCGGACTGGAACGTCATCGTCGAGGAGAGCGGGATCTCGCGCGCGCAGATTGCGGATGCGGCGAAGATGGTGATGAGCACCGACCGCCTCGTCGTCGCGTGGGCGATGGGGCTGACGCAGCATCGCAATGCCGTCGCGTCGATCCAGGAGTGCATGAACCTCCTGCTGCTCAAGGGGGCGATCGGACGAAAGGGATGCGGCGCGCTGCCGGTGCGCGGCCACAGCAACGTGCAGGGCGATCGCACGATGGGCATCTCGGAGCGGGCGTCGCCGACATTCCTCTCGGCGCTGGGGCGGGAGTTCGACTTCACGCCGCCGAACGAACATGGCCTCGACACGGTGGAAACGCTGCGTGCCATGAACGCGGGGAAGGTGAAGGTCTTCCTTGCCATGGGTGGCAACTTCCTGTCGGCGACGCCGGACACCGCGTACACCGCGGACGGACTGCGACGCTGCACGCTGACCGCGCACGTCGCCATCAAGCTGAACCGGAGTCACCTCGTCACCGGAGAGGAAGCGCTGATCCTGCCGACGATCGGCCGCTCCGAGCGCGACGTGCAGGGTGGCCGAGCGCAGTTCGTCACCGTCGAGAACTCGATGGGGATCGTCAGCAGCTCGCAGGGGCGGCTCGATCCGCCCGACGGCGACCTGCTGGCCGAACCGGTGATCGTGGCGCGGATGGCGAAGGCGACACTCGGCGCCCGCTCCACCGTGGACTGGGAGTCGCTCGTCGCCGATTACGATCACATTCGCGACCACATCGAGCGCGTGATCCCCGGCTTCGACGACTTCAACGTGAAGGTGCGGCGTCCCGGCGGTTTCGCCCTTCCCAACCCGCCGCGCGACAGGCGCGAATGGCCCACCGAAACGCGCAAGGCGAGCTTCACCATCCATCCCATCCCGCGCACCGTGCTCCAGCCGGGCCAGCTCGTGATGATGACCGTGCGCAGCCACGACCAGTTCAACACCACCGTGTACGGCCTGCACGACCGCTATCGCGGTGTGCGCGACGAGCGGCGCGTCGTCTTCATGAACGAGGAGGACATCGCCGAACGCGGGCTCGGCGCCGGACAGGTCGTGGATCTCACGAGCCACTTCCAGGGCGAGACCCGCGTCGCTCGGCAGTTCGTCGTCGTGCCGTATCCCATCCCGCGCAAGTGCGCGGCAACGTACTTCCCGGAGACCAATGTGCTCGTCCCGGTGAACAGCGTGGCCGAGCGGAGCAACACCCCGACGTCGAAGTACGTGGTGATCACCGTCGCGCCGTCGGCTCGCCAGGGCAGGTTCGACTATGACCGCGCCGAGTCGGCGCAGGAGCATTCTTCGTGACCGCCACCGTATCCTCTCGGGGGTATGCGCCGTCGTCGGTGCGCATGACCGGCACCCGCATCGACGCCACAACTACTGAACGCGTCGATGAGCGCCTGGCCGAGGAGACGCCTGTCACCCTCGCGTACAACCTGTCGCCATATGCCGTGATGATGGCCACGCCGGCCGACCTCGAGGACTTCGCCGTCGGCTTCTCGCTCAACGAGGGGATCGTGGACCACGCGTGCGATGTGCAGCGCGTGCAGGTCGTGCGTCACGCGCGCGCGATCGAGCTCCACGTCGACGTGCCGCAAGCGGTCGGCACGGCGATGGGCTCGCGCAGCCGGCGTCTCTCGGGGCGCACCGGGTGCGGCATCTGTGGCAGCGACGACGTCGATCGCGTGCTGCGCGCGCTGCCCGCGGTGAAGAGCGATGCGCGGTTCGACGTCGGCGCCGTCTCGCGCGCGATGGAGGCGCTCTCGACGCGACAGCCGTTGAACGACGAGACCGGCGCGGTACATGCGGCCGGTTGGTCGCGTGCCGACGGCACCCTCGCGTACGTGCGCGAGGACGTCGGGCGCCACAACGCGCTGGACAAGCTCGTCGGCGCGCTCGTGCGCGCCGGGGAGCGCGCGGAGGAGGGAATGGTCGTCATGACGAGCCGCGGCAGCTTCGAGCTGGTGCAGAAGGCGGCGATCCTCGGCGTCCCCCTCCTCGCCACCGTCTCGGCGCCGACCGCGCTCGCGGTGCGCGTGGCGGAGGGCGCGGGGGTGACCCTCGCCGGCTTCGCGCGCGAGGGGCGGTGCACCGTGTACTCGCACGCAGAGCGCGTGAGTCGCTGATCGTCGCGCGGCTCGTCACGCCATCGGCGCGGCTCGTCACCAGGCGTCTCGACGCGTGCGCATGCGCGCCGCACATTGCCGGCATGCGCCGTGCGATCCTCCTTGGCCTCGTCGTCTGCTGCGCGCTGCCGCGAGATGTGCGGGCGCAGGTGATACCCGGTATTGGCATGACGCGCGCCGACTCGCGCGCCGAGGCCACCGCCTACCGCGGGCGCGTGCACGACGAGCTGACGGCGGTGCTCGCCGAGTGGAGTCGCTGCGCCGAGCAGCGGGATTCCGTTGGCTTGTCGCAGCTGTACACCGAGGCCGCGCGGTCGCGGGCCACCGGTGTCGAGGACGCGGCCGGTCCGGGTGGAATTCTGGTGCAGCTCCGCGCGCTCAAGGTGGAGGGTGCGCAGGTGTACTTCACGGTCGACGACTTCGACACGTCGGGCGACTTCGGCTACCTCGCGAGCTCGCTGACCCTTCAGCCGACCGGGCAGGGCGGTCCGGCGTCGACGACGGAGGCGCGCGCGGTGTTCGTGATGCTGCGCGATTTCCGGGGGCGGTGGCACATCCGCCACCAGTCGATCGCCCTCTCGCCTCGGCTGGATTCGAGCGCCAAGCCAGGGCATCCGTAGGGCGTCCAGTCGGCGTGCCCGGCCGCTTGACTCTCCCTCTGGCGCCGATCATCTTTCGGGCCTGCGAGGACCTGGGGGTTTAGGTCGTCGGCAGCCAATCGGCCGGTCCGGGAGGGCCGGCCGAGTCGTTTCGGGGCAGGGTAGCTCAGCTGGTTAGAGCA